>DASRVA010000185.1:0-12669 GCA_035687745.1 Gemmatimonadota bacterium | reverse complement strand
GAGCCGAGCGGCTGGCCGCTCCAGGTCCGGGGATTCATGACGGCCCGCTTCGAGGGCCCGGGCGGGCACACGGGCGTCGATATCGCCGTTCCGGCCGAGACCCCCGTCCTGGCGACGGCGGCGGGGGTGGTCACCGAGGCCGGCTTCGACTCGATCCTCGGCCATCACGTGGTCCTGGCTCACGCCGGGGAACTCGAGACCGCGTACGCCCACAACGTCCGGCTGCTGGTCGAACGGGGCCAGCGTGTGGCCCGTGGGGAGGCGATCGCGTACAGCGGCGACACCGGCCGCTCGTCGGCACCCCACCTCCACTACGAGGTTCGTCGGGCGAGGCGCCCCGTCGATCCCGAGCCGTACCTCCGCTGAAGATCATGCCGTTCCACGGCCACCAGGAAAGGGGGAGCGCGATGAGGAAGGAGTCGGGCAACGGCCTGCAGAGCCTGCTCGGTCAGGGTGTGGAATGCGACGGATCGGCCCGCGTGGAGGGCACGCTCAGGCTGGACGGATCCTTCCAGGGGCGGCTGGAGGTGGGGGAGTCCCTCATCATCGGCCACTCGGGGCGGTTCGTCGGCCAGGCGATCGGCCGGACGGTGGTGATCGCCGGAAGCTTCGAGGGCGAGGTGATGGGTACCGACCAGGTCGAGCTCCAGAAAGGGGCGCGCCTCCACGGCGATGTCCTCACCCGCTCGCTCGTGATCGAGCCAGGGGTGTACTTCGAGGGAAGCTGTCGGATGGAGTTCACCGAGGCCGACGAGGCCCGTCTCCGCGTCGATGCCGTCAGGAAGGGATTCCGGGGGGGCGAGCCGGACGAGGACGACGAGGAGCAGGGAGACCTCGTTCGTTCGCTCTCGAATTAATTTCCCGGGCGGGGGTGGTTTTGTGCATGAGCGGATCCCAGCCCGCCCGCGTCAAATCCAGACAACACGTTGCCGCATAACAGCTTACACGGATCGGTCGGGAGACCCCGTCCCACTTTTCCACAGCTATCCACAAATGGGATTCGCGGTCCCCGAACCGTCACGGCGGGGGCCGTTTTCCGGGCGCGATGGAGGTGGAGAAGTTGTGGAAAGGTGCGCCGGTCAGCGGCCCTTCCGGGCCACGCTCTCCATGAGCTTGCCGAGCCGCCGGCGCTCCTCGTCCCCCAGGATCGAGCCCTGGAGGAGGGGGTTGTCGGCGGTCGCGAGCTCGAGGCGCTTGGCCGCCTCGACGTCGATCTCGCGGGCGTGCTCGGCGAGCGGGGTTAGGACGGTGACGACGTCGTCCAGGACGTGCAGGAACCCCTCGCCGATGGCGAACCAGTCGTACCGCTCGCCCTCGCGGAGGCGGAGCTCGCCGATCCCGAGGACCACCATCATCGGCGCGTGGCCCGGAAGTATCCCGAACTGCCCGTCGTAGGCCGTCGCCACGACGCCGTCGGCCGGGCCCTCGAACGCGATCCGCTCGGGGGTGATGATCCGGACCTGGAGGCGGGCGCCCTCAGGCACTACTCCTCGAGCCGCTTGGCCGCCTCGGCCGCCTCTTCGATCGTGCCGACCAGGTAGAAGGCCTGCTCGGGAAGATGGTCCCACTTTCCCTCGACGACCTCCTTGAACGAGCGGATCGTGTCCTCCAGCCGGACGAACTTGCCGGGCCTGCCGGTGAACGCCTCGGCCACGTGGAAGGGCTGGGACAGGAACCGCTCGATCCGCCGCGCGCGGGCGACCAGCTCCTTGTCCTCCTCGCTGAGCTCGTCCATCCCCAGGATCGCGATGATATCCTGGAGGTCCTTGTAGCGCTGGAGGACCCTCTGGACCTCGCGGGCGACCCCGTAATGCTCATCGCCGATGTAGTTGGGGTCCAGGATCCGGCTGGTCGAGTCGAGCGGGTCGACGGCCGGGTAGATCCCCTTCTCGACGATCGCCCTGGACAGCACGGTCGTGGCATCCAGGTGCGTGAAGGCCGTGGCCGGGGCCGGGTCGGTCAGGTCGTCGGCCGGGACGTAGATCGCCTGGACCGAGGTGATCGAGCCCCGCTTGGTCGAGGTGATCCGCTCCTGGAGCTCCCCCATCTCGGTCCCCAGGGTCGGCTGGTAGCCGACCGCGCTCGGCATCCGGCCCAGGAGCGCCGAGACCTCCGAGCCCGCCTGGGTGAAGCGGAAGATGTTGTCGATGAAGTAGAGGACATCGGTCCCGGTCTGGTCCCGAAACCACTCGCACATGGTGAGCCCGGTCAGCCCGACCCGGAGGCGCGCCCCGGGCGGCTCGTTCATCTGCCCGTAGCAGAGGGCCGCTCGCTCCAGGACGCCCGACTCCTTCATCTCGAGCCACAGCTCGTTCCCTTCGCGCGTCCGCTCGCCGATCCCGGAGAACACCGAGTAGCCGCCGTGCTCGGTGGCGACGTTGTGGATGAGCTCCAGGATGATGACGGTCTTGCCCACCCCGGCGCCGCCGAACAGACCGGTCTTCCCACCCTTCACGTACGGCGCCAGGAGGTCGACGACCTTGATCCCGGTCTCGAAGATCTCGGTCTTGGGCTCGAGGTCGGGGAAGGCGGGCGGATCCTGGTGGATCGGCCGCCGCTCCTGGGTCTCCACCGGCCCCAGCTCGTCGATCGGCTCGCCGAGCAGGTTGAAGATGCGACCCAGGGTCTCCGGGCCGACCGGCACCATGATCGGAGCACCCGTGTCCACGAGCTCCATCCCGCGGACGACGCCGTCGGTCGACGACATCGCCACCGCGCGGACCTGGTTCCGGCCGATGTGCTGCTGGACCTCGGCCGTCAGGTGGACGGACTGGCCCTCCTCGCCCTCCCCCGGCTCGTGGTCGAGACGGAGCGCGGACAGGAGCTCCGGCATCTCGTCGGCGTCGAACTCCACGTCCAGGACCGGGCCGATGATCTGGACGACGCGGCCGGCGCGCTTCTGCGCCGTGGTTTCCCTGGAGCGGGCGGGCGCCGGCGCGGCGATGGTCGTTTCTCGCTTGTCGTTCATGTCAGCTCCTTATGGGATCCGTCTTCATCGCTTTAATCCTCGTAGGCCGCGTAGCGGCGGTGCAGCATGAGATCGTTGCCGTCAGGATCGGTGAAGAGCGCCATGTGGCAGACTCCGGTATCGATGATCTCGCCCTCGAACGTTACGCCCCTGGCCTCGAGCTCCGCGCGGGCAGCCGCGACGTCGTCGACGTGCAGGGCGGGAGGGGCGTTCTTCTGCGGCGCGAACTCCATCCCGAACTTCCCGGGCTCCCATATGCCGAAGCACGTGTCGCCCGCCCAGACCTCGAATCGCGCGCGCTTGTCGGGTCGAAGACCGAGCGTCTCGATGTAGAAGGATCGAGAGCGCTCGGCGTCCTGCGAGGGGACGCCGATGAAATCGACTCTGCTGATCACGGGGTTTCCTCCCTTGGGCGTCGACTTTCGACGAAGGTCGTTGCTCATCCCTTGAGCGCCTCCGCCCCGCCGACCAGCTCCGCGATCTCCTGCGTGATCTGCGCCTGACGGGCGCGGTTGTAGGAGCGCCTGAGGTCCTTGATGATGTCACCCGCGTTGTCGGTGGCGTTCTTCATCGCCGTCCGCCGGGCCCCGTGCTCCGACGCCGCGCTCTCGATGATCGCGCGGTAGACGCCGTAGCGGACGTAGAGGGGGAGGATCCGGGCGAGGATCTCCGAGGACGACGGCAGGAACTCGTAGATCGGGACGTAGCTCCGCTCCTCCTCGGGCGCTCCATTCTCTTGCTCCTCGGCGATCGGGAGCGGCAGGAGCTGAGCCGCCACCGGGCGCTGCTCGACGGGGCTCCGGAAGTGGGAGTAGACGAGCCACACCGCGTCCAGCGCGCCAGCGACGAACGCGTCGACCAGCGGCACCGCGACCCGATCGGCCTCCTCGAAGGAGGGCCGGTCGCTGAGATCGCTGACGACCCGGTCGGGCGCGCTCCCCTGGTAGCGGAGCATGGACGCGCCCTTCTTCCCCACGACGTGGAGCTCGACGGCGAGCCCCTCGGCCGACAGCTCCCTGAGCTTCTGGAGCGCGGTCCGGACCAGGTTGGCGTTAAAGGCACCGGCCAGGCCGCGGTTGGAGGTGATCACGATGATCCCCGCCCGGCCGACCGCCACCCGGTCCCGGAGGAGCGGGTGGACTGCCTCGGCGCCCTCGGCCCCGCGCCGGAGCTGCCCGATCACCTGGCGCATGAAGTCGTCGAACGGCCGCGCGGCCACGACCCGGTCCTGGGCCCGCTTCAGCTTGGACGCGGCGACCATCTCCATGGTCTTCGTGATCTGCCGGGTGTTCTCGACCGAGCGGATCCGGCGCTTGAGGTCGCGGGCCTTGGCCATCCGGGCTCGGCTACGCCGCCTCCTCGCCTTCGCCCGCCGGCGCGAAGCCGCGGGTGAACCCTTCGATCGCCTCGTCGAGCGCCTTCTTCACCTCGTCGGTCAGCTCCTTCTTCTCCTGGAGGAGACGCAGGGCCTCCGGATGGGAGCCCCGGATGTAGTCGAGCATGCTCGACTCGGCCTCGCGGATCTTCTCGACCGGGATGGCGTCGAAGTGGCCGTTCGAGACCGCGTAGATGACCGCCACCTGCTCGCCCACCGGCATGGGCTCGTACTGCGGCTGCTTCAGGATCTCGACCGTGCGCCGGCCGCGCTCGAGCTGGCGCTGGGTGGCCCGGTCGAGCTCCGAGCCGAACTGGGCGAACGCCTCGAGCTCCCGGAACTGGGCCAGGTCCAGGCGCAGCGAGCCGGCCACTTTCTTCATCGCCTTGATCTGGGCGTTTCCGCCCACGCGGCTGACCGAGATCCCGACGTTGATGGCCGGGCGGACGCCGGCGTAGAAGAGGTCGGGCTCGAGATAGATCTGGCCGTCGGTGATCGAGATCACGTTGGTCGGAATGTAGGCCGAGACGTCACCGGCCTGGGTCTCGATGATCGGGAGCGCGGTCAAGGAACCCCCGCCCTTCTCGTCCGACAGCTTGGCCGCCCGCTCGAGGAGCCGCGAGTGGAGGTAGAAGACGTCGCCCGGGTACGCTTCGCGCCCCGGCGGACGCCTGAGGAGGAGCGACAGCTGGCGGTAGGCGGCCGCCTGCTTGGACAGGTCGTCGTAGATGCAGAGGGTCGCCCGGCCGGGGTTGTCTTTGGAAGCCGGTTTTCCGTCGGCGCCCGTGTACATGAAGTGCTCGGCCATCGCGCACCCCGCGTACGGGGCGATGTACTGGAGGGGGGCCGGCGTCGATGCGGGGGCGCTCACCACGATCGTGTAGTCCATGGCGCCCTCGGCCTCCAGCCGCTCGACCACCGCGGCCACCGTCGAGGCCTTCTGGCCGACCGCGACGTAGACGCAGACCACGTCGCCGCCCTTCTGGTTGATGATCGTGTCGATGGCGATCGCCGACTTGCCGGTGCCGCGGTCGCCGATGATGAGCTCCCGCTGGCCGCGGCCGATCGGGATCATCGAGTCGACCGCCTTCAAGCCCGTCTGGAGCGGCTCCTTGACCGGCTGGCGATCGACGATGCCGGGCGCGTGGAACTCGATCGGGCGGGCGCGGTCGGTCGTGATCGGCCCCTTTCCGTCCAGCGGCTGTCCGACCGGGTTCACGACCCGGCCGAGGAGCGCTTCGCCGACCGGGACCTCGAGCAGCCGCCCCGTCCGCCGGACCTCGTCGCCTTCGCCGATCTCCACGTCCTCGCCCATGATGACCGCGCCGATCACGTCCTCCTCGAGGTTCAGCGCCAGGCCGTAGAGGTCGTTTCCGAAATCGAGCATCTCTCCCGACATGGCGCCGGAGAGGCCGTACACGCGGGCGATCCCGTCCCCCACCTCGAGGACGGTTCCGACCTCCTCGACGTCGAGCTGGGGCTCGTAGCGGGCGAGCTCCCGCTCGAGGACCGAGGTGATCTCGTCGGGCTGGATCCGGGGTTCCGTCATGCGGTCTTCCCTCCCTCGATCGCTGGCATGGGGTTCACGGGGCGCCGGTCGATCCGGCGGCCACGGCGGCTCTCAGGCGATGCCTCAGGGCGTCGAGCCGGCTCCTCAGGCTCGCGTCCATGGCCAGGTCGCCGGTCCTGACGACCAGCCCCCCCAGGAGCGAGGCGTCGACCCGCTCCTCGAGCGCGATCTCCTGCCCGGTGGCGCGCTCGAGGGCCCGCCGGATGGCCTCCACGGTCCCGGGATCGGCGGGGATCGCGGTCGTCACCGTCGCCGAGCGGCGGTTGGCGCGGGCGTCCAGGAGCGCGCGCCACGCCTGGTGGACCTCGCCGACCAGGGCCTCCCGCCGGCGCTCGATCAATAGCTCCAGGAACCTCAGGACCAGCGGGTGCACGCGTTCCGTGAACGCCGACCGCACGACCGCGCGCTTGTCGTCCCGGCCGATCTGGGGGCCCGCCAGGAACCGGCGGAGGGGGTCCGACGCCTCGATCGCCCGGGCCGCCTGCCCCAGTCCCTCCGAAACCTCGTCGACGATTCCCTCCCGCTCCGCAGTCCGAAGCAGGGTCTCGGCATAGACGCGGGCCACGATGCCGGCCTTGGCGTCCGCTCTCATCCCCGCTCCGCGATCTCCGCGATCGCCTCTTCGGCCAGGCGCCGGTGGTCGGCCTCGTTCAGGCTCCGCTCGAGCACGCGCCCGGCGGCCTCGAGGGCCAGGTCCACCGCCCGGTAGCGCACGGTCTGAAGGGCCTGCTCGGTCTCCAGCTCGAGCTGACGCTGGGCGCGCTCGACGACCTTGCCGGCCTCGGCGCGCGCCTTCTCCATGATCTCGGCCTTCAGCCGCTCGCCGGCCTGCCTGGCCTCGTCGAGGACGCGGTTCCCCTCGGCGCGGGCCTCGGCCAGCCGGGCCTTGTGCTCCTCGAGCACCGTCTGGGCCTCGGCCTGCAGGCGCTCGGCGTCGTCGATCGTCCGCTTGATCGCCTGCTCCCGCGCCTCGAGGGCGCCCAGAAGCGGGTTCCACGCGAACTTCCAGAGAACCCCCAGCAGGACGGCGAAGGTGACCACCGTCCAGAAGATCAGGCCGGGCTCGGGCTGCAGCAGCTCCATGGTCGGCCTCCGGTGGCCTAGGCCGTCCGCAGGGCCATCAGGATGCAGATCACCAGGGCGAACAGCGCGACCCCCTCGATCAGCGCGGCGGCGATGATCATCGTCGTCCGGATCTCGCCGCCCGCCTCCGGCTGGCGGGCGATGCCCTCCATGGCGGGGCCGGCGAGACGGCCGATCCCGAGGCCCGCGCCGATCAGCGCCAGGCCGGCGCCCAGGCCGGCGCCGAGCCAACCGAGTCCGAGATGCAGTTCGGGCATGTCCCTCTCCTTCGTGTTCAGTGTGGGTGGCGGACGAGCTGAACGAACACCGTGGTCAACATCGCGAAGATGTACGCCTGGATGAAGGCGATCAGGATCTCGAGCACGTAGATGAAGACCGCGAACCCGATCGAGATCGGCACCACGAAGTACGACTGGATCACGAAGATGAGCCCGATCAGGCTCAGGATCACGACGTGGCCGGCGGTCATGTTGGCGAACAGACGGATCATGAGCGCGAACGGCTTGGCGAGGTGGCCGATCAGCTCGATCGGGATCATGACCGGCGCGAGCAGCATCGGTACGCCCTCGGGCATTAGCGAGCGCGCGTACCGGACGGGACCGTTGGCCACGATCCCGCTCACCTCGATCGCGACGAACGAGAAGAGGGCCAGGACGCCGGTCACCGCGAGGTTCCCGGTGGCGGTGGCGCCGTAGGGGACCAGCCCGAGGAGGTTCATGAACAGGACGAAGAAGAAAAGCGTGGCGATGAACGGGACGTACGGGCGTCCCTCCTCGCGTCCGAGGGTCGCGTAGACGATCTCGTCGCGGACGTAGACGAACAACGCCTCGAACAGGTTGAAGATCCCGCTGTGGACCCGCTCCCGGCGGCGCGCCAGGGGCAGGAAGATCACCAGCAGGAGGAGCGCCGCCACCCACATGTAGACGGTGTACTTGGTGATGGAGACATCCAGTCCGAACAGCTCCAGCCGCGGGAGGTGGATCGTGGTGAAGGGCTGGAGGTCGATCTCGTAGGCGTCGGCCAGGTGGTGGACGACGTCCACGGGCCCCGCCTCGGCAGCGTGCCCTCCCGCGCCGTGTGCGAGAGTGTCGGCTGGCTCCGCGTGCTGGATCATCCGAGTGCGTCCGTCCGCTTGAGGTATACGAGCTCGAGCGCGCCGAGCGTCAGGTGTGACGCCACGGCCGTGAGGAGCGCCACGGTCACGTCCACGCCGGTGCCGAAGGCGAGCCCGAGCGCGAAGGCGATCAGGGCCACCACGCGGGCGGCGAACGCCCCCATCACCGCGCCTGCGAACCGACCCGGGGCGCGCCGGGCGCTCCAGCGGATCCAGTGGTGCCCGAGGCCGAGGCTCGAGACCGAGAACAGGGTCCCGGCCAGGAGCCCGGCCGGACCGCCTTCCATATGGTCGACCAGCGGCCAGGCGGCCCAGACGCCCAGAGCGGCCAGGGCCAGGAGTCCCGCCAGGAACCGGCCGTCGATCACGGGGCGTCCTCGTCGTCAGCGGCCCGTCCGGCGGCGGTGACGCCGCGGATCAGGCTGATGAACCCGCCCGCCGCGCCGAGGAACGCCCCGGCGATGGTGAGCCATGGAAGCGTGCCGAGCCGCTGGTCGAGCCAGTAGCCGATCAGGAGAAAGAACAGGACCGAGAGCGCCCACGCCAGGCCGAACCCCGTGTAGCGCCCGACCTCGCGGAGCACGCGCTGGCGTTCGGATGGCGGCTCAGAGGGTCTCAAAGTGGCCCTCCCACAGGGAGATCGGCTAGCTTGTGAAAAATGTAACAAGCGCCCGGCGGGGCGTCAATCGGGCCGCCGTAAGCCACGGAGCCGGACGCCCGTTAACGGAGCTCGGCCCCCCGGCGTCGCACCCCCGATCAGGCCGCGAGAGGCCGACCGGCCTCCGCCTTGGGGCTCCAACAGGAGGATTCCACGATGCGACGAATGGGACTCGCCCTGGCCGTCGTCCTGACGGCCGCCTGCAGCGACGGCGGCGCCCCCGCCACCGCGCCCGACCAGGACTCCGGGGACGGCTTCGAGCTCGTCTCGTCCGGCGAGATCGCGGACGCCGCCTTCCTCGACGACCTGAGCGAGGAGGACCGGGCCGCGATCCGGGAAGCCCTCCGTTCGGCGGTCGAGGAGATGCGTGGGATCCTGGCCCGGCTCCGGGCCGGCGAGATCGACCGCGTCGAGGCGCGCGCCCTGATCGAAACCATCCACCTGGACCTGATCGAGACCCTTTCCGAGTTCCTGACCGAGGAGCAGATCGAGCGGCTCCTCCAAGGCCGCTTCGGCCACGACCGACCGGACCTGGACCTCAGCGGCGAGCAGCGCCGGCGGCTGGCCGCCCTCCGCGAGGAGTGCCGGGAGCGGGTGGCGGGGGTCATCGAGGCCGTCAGGGACGGCGACCTTACGGCCCGCGAGGGGCGGCGCCGCGTTCGCGAGATCGCCCATGAGTGCCGCCGGGAGGCGTGCGGGATCCTCGAGCCTGAGCAGCAGGCCAAGGTCCCGTACTGCCGCGGACCGGAGGACGCGGGCTAGGCTCCGCGGGAGACCCCACCGGAAGCGGCCCCTTCCGCACGGAGCAGGGGGCCTCCGTTTCGCTATCTTGCCCTCATGACCGGCGAACCGCGTGAGGATGGCGACCGGTACTCCGACCCAGCCGTGGCCGCTCGCTATGACTTCCTTCTCGCCGACCAACTGGATGACGTCCGGTTCTACGTCGAGGAAGCGGGGCAGGAGCGCGGCCCGGTCCTGGAACTGGGGTGCGGAACGGGACGGGTCACGCTTCCGATCGCCGAGGCGGGGGTCCGCGTGGTCGGCCTCGATCGGAGCCCCCCCATGCTGGAGATCGCCGAGGCCAAGCGCCGCGCCGCCCGACCCGACGTCCGCTCGCGCTGCGCCTTCGTACGGGCGGACCTTCGCGGCTTCGCCTTCCGACGGCCCTTCGCGCAGGCGTTTCTCCCCTTCCGGGTGCTCCAGGCGCTTCTGACGGTGCCGGACCAGCTGGCCGCACTGGCCTCGATCCGGGCGGCGCTCATGCCGGGCGGGAGGCTCGTCTTCAACGTGCTCGACCCGCGCGTCGAGCTTCTGGACTCCGAGGCCGGACCCTCCCCCCTTCGGGACACCGGGCGGGCCTACGAGGCGGGCGGCGACCGGGTCCGGGAGCTGCTGACGGTGCACCTGGCCCCGGTCGAGCAACGGCTGGAGCTCACCTTCATCTACGAGCGGAAGACACCCGAGGGCGCCGTCGAGCGCGCGTTCGAGCCCCTTCGACTTCGCTACTTCCACCGTTTCGAGATTGAACACTTGCTGGCCCGGGCGGGTTATGAGGTCGAGGCGCTGTACGGGGATTGGGAGCGCGGCCCGTTCGTCGAGAACGGTCAGGAGATGATCTGGGTGGCGAGGAGGACTTAGGTGGAGGCGCACCCCCGTCTGGAGCGCGAGGAACGCGAGCCCGACGTCGAGACCGCGCGCCGTCTCGTGGCGGCCCGCGAGGAGCTCGACCGTGCGATCGGCCGGACGATCGTCGGACAGCAGGGCGTGCGGGAGCTGATGCTGGTCGCGCTCCTGGCGCGCGGCCACGCGCTTCTGATCGGCGTCCCCGGGCTGGCCAAGACGCTCCTCGTCCAGACCCTGGCGCGCGCGCTCGACTGCCGCTTCGGCCGGATCCAGTTCACCCCCGACCTCATGCCGAGCGACATCACCGGGACCGAGGTGATCGAGGAGGACCCGGAGACCGGCCGCCGACGCCTCCGCTTTCTCCCGGGCCCCGTCTTCACGCACGTCCTGCTGGCCGACGAGATCAACCGGACGCCGCCGAAGACGCAGGCGGCGCTCCTCCAGGCGATGCAGGAGCACGAGGTGACGGCGGGCGGGGCGACCCACCCGCTCGAGGACCCGTTCTTCGTCCTGGCGACCCAGAACCCGATCGAGCAGGAGGGCACCTATCCGCTGCCCGAGGCCCAGCTCGACCGGTTCATGTTCGCGCTCGAGATCGGCTATCCGGAGCGGGCCGAGGAGATCGAGATCGTCCGCTCGACGACGGCCGAGCCGGCGCCCGCGGTCGAGCCGGTGGTCGCGCGGGTCGAGCTGCTGGCGTTCCAGGACCTGGTGCGGCGGGTGCCGCTCTCCGACGAGGTGTCGTCCTACGCGGTCGAGCTGGCCCGCCGCAGCCGCCCCTCGCATCCGCGGGCGCCCGAGGTCGTACGGCGCTACGTAGCCTGGGGCGCCGGCCCCCGGGCCGGGCAGTTCCTGGTGCTCGGGGCCAAGGCGAGGGCGCTGCTCCAGGGGCGGTCGGCCCCCGACCTGGGGGACGTCCGGACGCTCGCGGGGCCCGTCCTCCGGCACCGGGTGGTGACCAACTACGAGGCCGAGGCCGCGCGCGTCTCGGTGGACGAGGTCGTCTCCGCCCTGGTGGCCGAGGTCGACCGGGACGGCGGTTGAGAGCCCGGAGCGGTCCCCGGCCTCCCGCCGCCCTCCTCTCCCCCGCCGAGCTCCTCCGGCTCGGCTCGCTCGACTTCGTGGCGCGGCTCGTCGTCGAAGGTTTCCTGGCCGGCCGGCACCGGAGCCCGGGGCGAGGCGGCTCGCTCGAGTTCGCCGAGCACCGCCCGTACGTGCCCGGAGACGACCTCAGGCGGATCGACTGGAAGGTCTTCGGCCGAAGCGACCGCTACTACGTCCGGGAGAGCGAGGAAGAGACCAACCTGCGGGCGGTGCTCGTCCTGGACGCCAGCGCCTCGATGGCGTGGGCGGGCGAGGGGCCGGTCTCCAAGTTCGACTACGCGCGCCTCCTGGCCGCCGCGCTGGGGCACCTTCTCCTGGCCCAGCAGGACGCGGTCGGCCTGGCCGCCTTCGCCGACGGGCTGACCGCGTTCCGTCCCCCACGCGGCGGCGCGGGCCAGCGGGTCGTTCTGATGGAGGCCCTGGCCAGCCTCGCGCCCGGAGGCGAGACGTGGCCCGACGGGCCCTTCCGGGAGCTCGCCGAGCGGCTGCCGCGGCGGGGCGTTCTGATCGTGATCTCGGACCTTCTCGGACCGACCGAGCGGTTCCTGCCGGGGCTCCGGTACTTCCGCCACCGGAAGCACGAGGTGGTCGTCCTTCACGTGCTCGACCCGGCCGAGCGCTCCCTGGCGGGGCTCCTTGAAGCCGGCGGCGTCGTCGACGCCGAGACCGGACGGGTGCTGCGGACCCCGCCGTCCGAGCTGGCCGAGGGGTACCGGGAGGCGCTGGCACGGCTCGAGCGGGTATACCGGACCCAGGCCCATGACCGCGGGTTCGACTACGTGCCGGTGTCGACGGCGGAGCCGGTCGGCGTCGCCCTCGGCCGGTACCTGGAAAGGCGTCGGGCGCACCCCGCCCGGTCCGCCGGCTTGCGGCCGTAAGTCCTTGATTCCCAGCCTTGAGCGCCCTTTCCCGGCCAGGGAGGAGGAGGGCCGATGACCGGGTTCCTCCAGCCGCTCGCGCTCCTCGCCCTCCCGCTGGCGCTTCTGCCCCTCCTGCTCGCCCGGTGGGGTCCCCGGCGAGGGGAGCCCCGGCCGTTCAGCTCGCTCCACCTCTTCGACGAGGCCGAGCGCCGCCCGGCACCGAGGCCGGGGCGGAGCCGGCGGCAGATCCTGCTCCGGATCGTGGCGATCGCTCTCCTTGTCCTGGCCGCCGCGCGCCCGACGGCGCCCGGCCG
>DASRVA010000184.1:0-7186 GCA_035687745.1 Gemmatimonadota bacterium | reverse complement strand
CCCCTCGGGGCCGGGCCCCCGCCGGCCGGCGACGCCACGCGCCGATCGGCCCCACCCGGCCGCCCGGCGGCGTGTTCTCCGGCTCGCTCTGGCCGGTCTGGCCGCCGTTCTCCTGGGGGTCGTCGTCTACCTCGTGGTGCGACCCGAGGCGCCCTCCCCCACCGCTTCCCCGACCCTCGCCGTCCTGCCCTTCGAGGTCCACGGCGCCGACCCGGCCTGGGGGGAGGGGATGGTCGACCTCCTCACGACGCGGCTCGACGGAATCAGCGACCTGCACACGATCAGCAGCCGCACCGTCTTCGCGCGGTGGCGCGAGCGGGTAGGAGACAATCCGACCCCCGACCTGGAGCGTATGCTCGCGGTCGGACGCGCGGCCGACGCCCGTTATGCGCTGGTCGGTAGCGCGGTCGGCGTCGGGCTGACGCTCCGGCTGACCGCCGACGTGTATCAGACCGCCGACGGCCGGGCCGTCGGCGGCGCCACCGTCGAAGGGCCCCACGACAGCGTGTTGTCGCTCGTCGACCGGCTGTCGATGGAGCTCCTGAAGACGCTCTTCCGGGACACCGGGCCTGAGCCGCTGCCGGTCGACCTGGCGTCGATCACCACCTCCTCGGTCCCGGCCCTCAAGGCGTATCTGGAGGGGGAGTCCCGCTTCCGGCGGTCCGACTTCGAGGGCGCGATCCAGGCCTACACCCGGGCGGTCGCCGAGGATTCGACGTTCGCCCTCGCCCACCACCGCCTCGCGGTCTCCTATGGCTACGTGGCCGGGTCGCTGAGCGACCTTCCGGCGCGGCAGAGCGAGCTCGCCGCACGCCATCTCGACCGGCTCCCCGATCGAGAGGCGCTCCTCGTCCGGACGAGCCGGGCCTTCGAGCAGGGATCCCTCGAGGCGATCGAGCTCGCCCGGCGGGCGGTGGACCTCTATCCGGAGGACCCCGAGGCCTGGTACCTGCTCGGCGACGTCACCTATCACCTCGGAGCGCCGGCGCTTGTCGCCCACATGGCGGGCGATCGGGCGCTGTCGCGCGCGGTCGAGCTGGACTCGCTCTTTCTTCCCGCCTACATCCACCTGGTCCACAATGCCTTCATCCTGCACGCCGACAGCGCCATGGCGCGGCGCCGGATGGCGGACTTCGCTCGCCGCCGCGGCGAACCCGAGCAGCGGGTCCGGAACGCCATCGCGTTCGACCTCGCTTTCGGCTCCTCCGATGCCGACCGACGGGCCCGCCGCGCAGTGGGCGATCTGAGCCCGCGATCGGCCCGCCACATCGCGCTCAACTACCTCTGGCATCCGGCCTTTCTCGAGGCTCAGGCCGAGGTCCTGCGCGCCGTGCGCTCCATGCCGGGCAGCCGGGGCGGGCTGGAGACGCTGTTTCTCTACTTCAACGCGCTCGGGAGGGGTCGCGTGGGCGAGGCCATGGGGCATCTGGCGGACCGCCGCATGGACGACTACCGCCCGGGTGCCGCTTACCTCGGGTGGTCGACCGGACTGCCGATCCCGGAACCGACGCTGGATCGGGCGCTCGCCTTCTCGGCGGTGGACACGACGGGTGCCGATCCGTTCTTCGCCGGCGCCCGGGCCGTCGATCGGGGCCGCTGGGAGGAGCACGGTGCTGCCCGACAGCTGCTCGACCGTCTCTCGGAGCGGGCCGTGGTCGAGGGCGATCCGGTCTCGAGCCGGTTCTACGCGGGCGCGGCGCGCGGGCTCGAGGGATACGCCGCGTGGCGGCGCGGGGACCTGGACGCGGCCCAGTCCGACCTGGCGGCGGCGCGGGTCCAGGCGGTGGGGCGCAGCCCCGAGCGCTGGATGGTCAACTCCACCGTGCGCTTGTGGCTCGGTCGGCTGGCCTACGAGCGCGGTCAGGCCGGTGAGGCCACCGCCTACTTCCGCTCGCTGCACGAGGACGACATGCTCTCGAGCCTGGGGGGCCTCTATCTGGCGGCCGGCTACGAGCGGATCGGCGACCCCGCGGCCGCCCAGTCGTTGCGGGACCAGTTCGCCGAGACGTGGGAAGAGGCCGACCGTCAGGTCCGGGCGTGGTCCCGTCCGGGCTTCATCCCCCCGAGCCTCCGCGGGCGCTAACGCTCCAGGATCTGGTCCCGTCCCTGGCCGACCGAGATCCGATGGATCGGCACCCTCACCAGCTCCTCGATCCTTTCCAGATAGGCGCGCGCCGGCGCCGGGAGATCCTTCCATGACCGCGCCCCGGCGGTCGAGCCCCGCCATCCCTCGTGCTCCTCGTAGACCGGCGCGCACCGTTCGAGGAGGGTCGGGCTGGAGGGGAACTCGTCCAGCGCCCCCCCCCCGTCGGCGTCGGCGGCGCGGTAGCCGACGCACAGACGGATGCTCTCGAAGTCGTCCAGGACGTCGAGCTTGGTGACGGCCAGGCCGGTCAGGCTGTTGACACGCGCCGCGTAGCGAACGACGACGGCGTCGAACCAGCCGCAGCGCCGTGGCCGGCCGGTGGTCGCCCCGTACTCGGCCCCGGCCTCGCGCAGGCGCTCCTGGAGCGGACCCCGGACCTCGGTCGGCAACGGGCCGTTCCCGACCCGCGTCGTGTACGCCTTCACGACGCCGAGAATGTCGTCGATGTACTTGGGTCCGATCCCCATGCCGGTCACGGCTCCGCCGGCGGTCGTGCTGGAGGACGTGACGTAGGGGTAGGTGCCGTGATCGATGTCGAGCTGCGATCCCTGCGCGCCCTCCAGCAGGACCCGCCGGCCGGCCTCCAGGTCGCGCGCCACCTTCTGCGAGACGTCCAGGGAGCGGGAGAGGACCCGCTCCCGGTATCCGAGGATTTCTTCCATCATCCGCTCGGTCGTTACGCGCTCGTCGGAGCCCAGTCGCGCCAGGAGGTCGTTCTTGGCTTCGACGTTCGCCGCCACGCGCTCGGCGGTCCGCTCGGGATCGAGCAGGTCGGCCACCCGGATCCCCACCCGGCCGACCTTGTCCTCGTAGGCCGGGCCGATCCCCCGGCGCGTCGTCCCGATGGCGCCGCCGCTGCGATGCGCCTCCTTCGCGGCGTCCAGCACCTTGTGGTAGCCGAGCAGCAGGTGGGCCCGGCTCGACACCCAGACGCGAGGCTCGGCGTCGATCCCCCGGGCGGTCAGCAGGTCGATCTCCTCGAAGAACTCCCCGGCGTCCAGCACGACGCCGTTGCCGAGCAGGCATTCCTTGTCCGGATGGAGGATGCCGGAAGGGACCTGGTGGAGGACGAACTCCGCGCCGTCTACCACCACCGTGTGCCCGGCGTTGGCCCCGCCCTGGTAGCGGGCGACCACGTCGGCCTGCTCGGCCAGCACGTCGACGATCTTGCCCTTCCCCTCGTCGCCCCACTGGGCGCCGACGACGACCTGGCAGGTACCACGCGTTTGTCTCATCGTCGGGTCACTCCGCGTCCGGCTGGCGAGCTCGCGGACGGTCGGTGGCACGGGAGGCACGAAAAAAGCGCCCCGGGGGCGCATCCTCCGACTAAACTGCGCGCCGGAGGGCCGGGCGTCAAACGGTCCAGGCCGCCACTCGACCCAGGGGCCATGAGTTGTCGCGGCGCGAGAGCCGTGTAGCCTTCCCGGCCGTGCCGTCCGTCCTCAAGCCTTCGCTCAACTGGCTCCTGCCACTGGTCCCGGCGGCGATCGGGCTCCGCTTTCTCGCCCCGGATGCCCACGTCTGGATCTTCATCGTGGCCGGGCTGGCGATCGTCCCGCTGGCGGGCTGGATGGGGAAAGCCACCGAGCACCTCGCCGACCGCACCGGAGAAGGAATCGGCGGGCTCCTGAACGCGACCTTCGGCAACATGGCGGAGATCATCATCGCGATCATGGCCCTCCGCGAGGGACTCACCGAGATCGTGAAGGCGTCGTTGACCGGCTCGATCATCGGCAACGCGCTGCTCGTCCTCGGAGCGTCGATGCTGGGCGGAGGCCTCAAGGTCCCGATCCAGAAATTCAATCCGGCGGGCGCCCGGACGCGGGCGACCCAGCTCACGCTGGCCGCGATCGCGCTCGTCATCCCCGCCGTATACCACCAGCTCGCCGGCGGCGCCGGGGCCGCTCGCGAGGGCGCGCTCTCGCTCGAGATCAGCGTGCTCCTGCTCGTCGTCTACGGGCTGGCGCTGGTGTTCTCGCTCCACACGCACACCCCGTACTTCACGCGCGAGGCCGCCGAGGCGGGCCGGCTCGAGGCCCCCCACGGTACCTGGAGCGTCCGGCGCTCGCTGACCGTCCTCGTCGCCGCCACCGCGGTCGTGAGCCTGATGGCCGAGATCCTGATCGGATCCGTCGAGCCCGCCGCCGAGGCGCTCGGGATGACGGAAGTTTTCGTCGGCGTCATCGTCGTCGCCATCGTCGGGAACGCGGCCGAGCATTCGACCGCGATCCTCATGGCTATCGAGGACCGCATGGACCTGGCGATCGGAATCGCGATCGGCAGCGCCACCCAGATCGCGCTCTTCGCGGCGCCCGTGCTGGTCCTCCTCAGCTACGTGATCGGGCCCGCGCCCATGGACCTCGTGTTCACGCCGGCGGAGGTGGTCGCGGTCGGGCTCGCCGTTCTGATCGTGGGTCAGGTCGCCGAGGACGGCGAGTCGAACTGGCTGGAGGGGGTGCAGCTCCTGGCGGTGTACGCGATCCTGGCGCTCATGTTCTACTTCCTACCGTGACAAGACAGTGCGGTCAAAGGAGGCCGGCCATGCGCTCATACCCACCAGTGGGACACTCTGCGCGCGTTCATACACAGATACTCGGGTCGCCTCCGGCGGTACATACTGAAATCGGGTGCCGTAGACGAGGGAGGGTATCGTGGAGGGGCAGCATCGAGATCCACGGTTTTATTCATATGTTGTGGACGACCGATACGTTGCGACCGATGGCCCCAGTATCGTGTTATATGGAACTGCATACTTCAAGTTAGGTCGCCATGATCACGTGGCCTGCAATTGTTGGTTCGATCGTTGGCGGAGTCTTCGCAGCAATTGTAACTCAATATGCAGCCAAGCGTGTCATGAGGCGTTGGCCGAAGCACGGGAAATGGGACATCAATCCACATCCCGTAAATTGCCCGCGCTGTGGTACTCAGCAACTTAAAGCACGACCACCAAGTTCATTCCGCCAAGCCATGTGGGGTGGCTGGTCCTGCAAATCGTGCGGATGCGAAATGGACAAATACGGCAAGCCGCTGGACGAGGCGACCTAACCAGCCTGAGATATCACGCTTCCTCGGGATTGTGATCGGCATGTTTTACAGAGAGCACGGGGTCCCGCACTTCCATGCAGTGTACGGAGAGCACGAGATTTCGGTCGAGGTGGAATCCGCCGCCGTTCATGGTAGTTTTCCTCCACGGGCGCTTCGCCTTGTCCTGGAATGGCTGGCCTTGCATAAGGCCGAACTGCTGGAGAATTGGGAGTGGGCGCGAGAGGGAAAAGCACTGAATCGAATTGCGCCTCTGGAGTGAATGTATGGATTACCATGTGGTAGAAGCCCGGTACGTGGACGGCCACAGGGTGTGGCTTCGCTTCCGCGACGGCACGGTCGGAGAAGTTGATCTCGCTCCGGCGCTGCAGGGTCCTGTGTTCGAGGCTCTGCGCGATTCAGAGTATTTCAAGGCGTTCACGGTTCATCCTGAATTTCACACGCTTGTCTGGCCAAACGGCGCTGACTTTGCGCCCGAATTCTTACATGACATCGTAACCGTCACAGCCTGACTTGCGCTTGCAGCCGATGAGGGCCTGCCGATCCAGTCAAGGCAGACCTTAACCCCCGCGCCTTCGCGGCTGAAACGCGGGGCCGTTAACCGACCGGAGCACCATGAGGGCCGCGGCCATCTTTAATCAGTAGCCCGTCGGGGAGTCGAGGAACACCGTCTCCAGGCCGAACTCCCCGGCCAGGTGGTCGCCGAGCGCGCGGACACCCAGCGTCTCTGTCGCATAGTGGCCGGCGAAGAACACGTTCACCCCGAGCTCCCGGGCGTGGTGCCAGGCGACGTGGCTGGTCTCGCCGGTGACGAACGCGTCCACGCGGGACTCCGCCACCTCGGATACGAGGTCCGCGGCGGCCCCCGAGACGACCGCCACGCTCCGGACCTCGTCGGCGCCGAAGGGAAGGACGTCGGGCCGGGCCCCCAGCAGGGCCTCGAGGCCTGCCGCGAGGGTGGCGAGGTCGGTCGCGGCCGGGAGCTGCCCACGCCAGCCGATCGTCCGGGTCCCCCAGCGGCCGAAGGGCAGCAGGTTCTCCAGCTTCAGCAGGCGCGCCAGGACCGCGTTGTTCCCGATACCCGGATGGGCGTCCAGCGGCAGGTGGACGGCGTAGAGGGAGATCCCGGCATCGAGCAGCGCCGCGATCCGCTCCCTCCGGGGCCCCACGATGGCCTCGACGCGTCCCCAGAAGAGCCCGTGGTGGACGATCAGGAACTGGGCTCCGGCCTCACCGGCCAAGGCGAAGGTGGCCAGCGCGGCATCGGTGGCGAGCGCGACCCGCTCCACCTCCGGCGCCCCCTCGACCTGAAGCCCGTTGAGGGCCTTCTCCTCCCACCCGGCGACCTCCAGATACTGGTCCAGATACGTCACCAGGCGGTCGCGGGGAACCCCCATCAGGCGCCGCGCGGCGCGCCGATCTCGATCCCCGCCTCCTCCAGCGCCGCGGCCACCGCCATGCGGCCTTCCGGGTCGAGCGCCCGGAGGGGGGCCCGTAGCGGCCCGCCGCCGGGCCACCCGCGAAGGTCGAGGGCCGCCTTGATGCCGGCCACCCCGAACCGGGGTCCCAGGCACTCGGCCAGCGGTAGCCATCGCGCCTGGAGCGCCCGCGCCGAGGCGTGATCTCCCGCCCGGTGGGCGGCGAAGATCCCGCACGCGATCTCGGGAGCGGCGTCGGCCACGGCAAGGATGGCGCCGTCCGCTCCGAGGGCCAGCGACTCGGCGAAGACCGACGCCTTGCCGTCCAGGAGCGAGAAGCCCCGGCCCGCATCCTGGCGCAGGCGCGCCTGAAGCGCGAGATCCCCCGCCGAGTCCTTGATCCCCCGGATCGTTCCCTCGCGGGCGAGATCGACGAGCAGCTCGGCCGGCAGCTCGACCTTGGAGCGCTGGGGGATGTGGTAGGCGAGGAGCGGCAGGTCGAGGGGCCCGGCCACCGCCCGGTAGAATTTGGCGACCACGTCGTCGTCGAGCGCGTAGTAGCGAAGGGGAAGGCAGAGGA
>DASRVA010000183.1:0-59872 GCA_035687745.1 Gemmatimonadota bacterium | reverse complement strand
GTCGAGTCGTCGGTCACGCCCCTCCCGCGCCGGGGGCGTTCGTGGCTGCCCTGGGCGGCGGCCGGCATCGCCGCCGCGCTGGCCCTCTTCCTCGGCGTGTCCAACCTCCGGCTCCGGGATCGGGCCGACCGGCTGGCCGGGGAGGTCGAGGCGGCGCGAGCGTGGCTCGCCGAGGCCGACACGGCCGCCGCCCGCCTGGCCGACCTCCAGTCGGACCTCGATCTCCTCAGCGGACCGGGGTCGAGCGTGCAGGCGCTCGCCGGCACCGGCCCGGCGCCCCTGGCCCACGCACGCGTGTTCCTGGATCCGGTGACGGGGCGGGCCCTTCTGTTCGCGTACGACCTGCCGATTCTGCAACCGGGCGACGTCTACGAGCTGTGGGCGATCCACGACGGGACGCCACGGGCGGCGGGCACGTTCCGCCCGGAGGAAGGGGGCCGCGCGCGGCTCGAGATCACCGGTCGCGCGCTGCTGGAGGGAGTGGACGCGCTCGCGGTGACGGTGGAGCCGGAGCCCGGGACGGACGCGCCCACCGGCGAAATGGTCCTCGTTTCCAGCTAGACGCCTCCCATGCGCGCGGTGAGGTTCCATCAAACAGGTGGGCCGGAGGTTCTCCAGGTCGACGAGATCCCGGTGCCCGAGCCGGGGCCGGGCGAGGTTCGGGTCCAGGTCGAGCGGGCCGGACTCAACTACATCGACACGTATTTGCGGAGCGGTCTTTACGACCCGGGGCCCCTGCCCGCCGTCGCGGGCAAGGAAGGGGCAGGACGGGTGGAGCGGCTCGGGTCCGGGGTCCGGGGGATGGCCGAGGGCGACCGGGTGGCGTTCTCCGACGCGCGCGGCGGCTACGCCGAGCGGATCGTCCACGCCGCGGCGCGGCTGCTTCCGCTCCCCGACGGTCTCGATTCGACGCTCGGAGCCGCGCTCCCCCTACAGGGGATGACCGCCCATTACCTCACCAGGACGATCCGGCCGCTGGCACCCGGCGACACCGTCCTCGTCCATGCCGCCGCGGGCGGCGTGGGTCACCTGGCCGTGCAGATGGCCAGGCTCGCGGGCGCAACCGTCTTCGGGACGTGTGGATCGGCGGGGAAGGCGGAGCGGCTTCGGATTCTCGGCGTGGACCACGTCATCCGATACGACGAGGAGGACTTCGTGGAGCGCGTGCTGGATGGGACGAAGGGACGCGGCGTGGACCTCGCGATCGACGGCGTCGGGCGCGCCACGTTCTCGGGGACGGTCCGGGCGACCCGGGTCCGCGGCCACGTCGTCCTGTTCGGGCAGGCCAGCGGGCCCGTGGAGCCGTTCCGTCCTCGCGAGGTCCTCGGGAGCCGGACCCTCACGACCGCGTCATTGTTCGACTACACGCGTGACCGCGGCGAGCTCATCGGTCATGCGGAGGACGTCTTCGGCTTGGCGCTGGATGGAAAGCTGGAGGTGTGGATCGATCGTGTCCTGCCGCTCGAGGAGGCGGCCCATGCGCACCGCCTCCTCGAAAATCGGCAGACTTCCGGAAAGGTCCTGCTCGAGCCCTAGCGGCCGGTCAGGCCTCGTCCGCGGCGTCTTCCTCGGTGCCGACGCGGAGCTTGGCGCACCCGAGCAGCGTGTCGCGCGTTCCGCCCGTCGTGAAGATCTGCAGGGCGTAGCTGCCGTCCGCCGTCAGGTTGTCGTTGATCACGGCGGTGAACGACCCCATCGAGTTATCGTCAGGCTCGATCATGGGGTAGTCGCTCTCGCTGCCCATCAGGCGACCCGGGGACTCGCACGAACCCTCGTACACGCCCCACGCATACGTCCCCGAAGGGAGCAGCCCGGGCAGGGTGACCGATGCGCGCGTCCGGGAGTCGTCGAGACGCGTCATGCTCGAGTGGGCAATCGACTTCTGGCCGGCCTCCTTGCCCCCCTCGGTGCGGTAGACCTTCGTGTGCCAGTGCGTCGCGCTGCCCATCTCGGAGCCCGAACCCGCGGCCTGATCGCTCCGCGCGGTACACGCCCCTGCGACAGCCAGTGTGACCAGAGCAACTGCCAATCTGTTGACCACTTTCATCCTCCTGCGTGAAATCGGGTGGGATTACTGGTCAAGTATACCACATTGCCGGTCCATGCGCCGCCGTCGACGACCCCCTTCCGCGTCAGGCTCGCCACAGTCCTTCGGCCAGCTCCCCCAGCCGTTTGACCGACATTTCCAGGTCCTCGCGCGTCGTGCGCGGGTTGACCGCACAGATCCTCAGAACCGGCTCGCCACGCAGGACCGTCGAGCTGACGAGAGTGGTCCCGTCCTGGAGCGCCGCCTCGACGAGGCCCACGGTCACCTCGCGCGCCACGGCGTCGGGAACGCCACCCGGGGACCAGGTGAAGGTCACGACTCCCATCCGTGCCGGCGTAACGATCCGCCACACCCCCGCGTCGTGAAGGAGAGTCTCCGCCCGCTCCGCGTTCTCGAACCCGCGTTCCACCGCGCGCCGGAACGCCGCTACCCCGAAGACCTGGATCGACATCCAGAGCTTGAGCGCCCGGAAGCCGCGCGTAAGCTGGATGCCATAGTCCGCGAAGTTTACCTCGCCGCGACTGGTCTCCACATCCCGCAGGTAGTCCGGGAGGACGTGGAACGTCGTCGGGAGCCACTGCCGATCGCGGACCAGGACACAGCCGATCTCGAACGGCTGGAACAGCCATTTGTGAGGATCGAGCGCCATGGAATCCGATCGCTCCAGGCCCGCCAGCTCGCGCCGACCGCGTTCGCAAAGGACGGCCGCGCCGCCGTAGGCAGCGTCGGCGTGCATCCAGAGCCCCTCGTTCTCGCAAACGTCGGCCAGTTCCACGAGCGGGTCGACCGCGCCCGTGTTGGTCGTCCCGGCGTTGGCCACGACGCAGAAAGGGCGCCGTCCGGCCGCGCGGTCGGAGGCGATGGCCTCGCGCAGGGACGCGATCGACAGCCGGTACTCGTCGTCCGAATGCAGGCGGCGCACCTGATCCGGCCCGAAGCCCAGGACGGCGAACGCGCGATCGACGGCGGAATGGGTCTGATCCGAACAGTACGCGACCGCGCCGGCGATCCGATCTTCCAGCGCGACCCGCCGCGCGACGGCGAGGGCCGTCAGGTTCGCCATCGATCCGCCGCTCACGAAGACGCCGCCGGCCTCCTCCGGCAGGCCGCACCATCTTCGCAGCCAGTCCAGGGTCACGATCTCGACCATGGCCGGTCCCGAAGCCTCGAACCACGTTCCCGCGAAGACGTTCGTCCCCGTGGCGAGCAGGTCGCCGAGGATGCCGATCCAGTTGCCGGGTCCCGGCACGAAGGCGAAGAAGCGCGGGTGGTGGACGCGCCCCATGTGTCCGAGCACGTCGGTCTCGACACGGGCGATGACCTGCTCGGGGTTGCGGCCGTCTTCGGGCGGCGGCTCCCGGAGGAGCCTTTCGAGCTCCTCGCGCCCCGTGCGCCGGCCGGCGGACTGATCGCGAAGGGTGGCCCAGTGATGGACGAGACGGTCGACCACGAGGTGTCCCAGCTCGCGCATGCGGTCCGGGTCGAGCTCGAGCCTGCCCCGGTCGTCGAGCTCCCGGTCCTCGACCATCGTCAGGGCTCGTCCGATCTCCCGGAACGGAACGTCAGTGGATCACGGGGACGTACGGAAGGACGGCCAGCGGGCGCATCGGCCCCTCCCGCAGGGCGGCCGCCAGGCCGGTGACGGTGTCGGCCAGGTGGACGAGCGCGGCGCGCGCCATGACCTGCTCGACCGAGCCGCGGAGCTCCGACCCGCCTTCGCCCAGCGAGCGCAACGCGAAGGCGTCCCGCAGCCGCTCCATCAGCCCCTCGGGGGCCGGGTACACGTGCAGGGCGACCGGCGCGTCGGCCTCGAGCCCGGCCTCTTCCCTGGCGAACCCCAGCGCAGCCTCGAGCCCGCCCACCTGGTCGACCAGGCCCTGGCCGACGGCCTGGGCGCCCGTCCAGACGCGGCCCTGCCCCACCCGGTCGACCTCCTGCTCGGTCATGCCGCGGCCCTCGGCGACGCGCTCGACGAAGCTCCGGTAGAGGTCGGCGATCACCTCGTGGAAGGTCTCGCGCTCGGTCTCGGTGAGGGGCCGGGTCATGGTCGGGAAGTCGGCCGCGGGATTGGTCTTCACGGTGTCCCACGAGACGCCCAGCTTGCGCCACGTCTCCTCGGCGTTGAAGAGGACGCCGAAGACGCCGATCGAGCCCGTCAGAGTGGTCGGCGCGGCGATGATCCGGTCTCCTCCCGCCGCGATGTAGTAACCGCCTGAGGCCGCCACGTCGCCCATCGAGACGATCACGGGGAGCTCCTTCGAGAGCTCCTGGATCGACGCCCAGATCTCTTCGCTCGCGATGGCGTCGCCGCCCGGGCTCTCGACCCGCAGCACGACCGCGTCGAGCTCTTCGTCCGCGGCCACGTCACGCAGCATGTCGACGACGGTCTCGGCCCCCATCACGCGACCGAAGACGGGATCGTACCGGCTCTCACCCCCGGTGATGGCGCCGACCAGGTAGACCAACCCGACCTCGCCCTGGGTCGGCCCGCGCCGGTCGGGGAGGTCGTCCGCATAGGCCTGGACGCTGACGAAGCGGCTCTCCAGCTCGTCGTCCTCGACCTCGTCCAGCGCGGCGCCCCGACCGGCCGCGATCGCCTGGCGGCGGACCTCGTCGGCGTACCGCTCGCCGTCCGCCAGCCCCAGATCCGCAAGCTGGCGGGACAGGTAGAGGCCCTGGTCGAACACGGCGCGAAACGCGGCCGCGTCCACGCCGCGGGTCTCCACCACGGCGTTCACGAAGCGCTCGTAGTGCTCGCCCAGGATCCCGCGCGTCACCTCGCGGCTCTCGTCGGTCATGGCGTCGCGCCGGAACATGTCGGCCGCGCTCTTGTAGACCCCGATCGCCTCGACCTGCGCGTCCAGCCCGAGCTTTTGCAGGGTCCCGCGGATGAACGGGGTCTCGGCCCGGAAACCGTTCATCTCCATGATCCCGTCGCGGAGGAGGAAAACCGAATCCGCCGCCAGCGCGACGTAGTATCCGAGCTCGTTCGTCGGGGCCACGAAGGCGTGCACGAGCTTGCCCGATTCCCGAAAGCTCGCGAGGCGGGCCCGGATCTCCTCGGCCTTCGCCCACCCGTAGCCCGGCAGCCCGACGTGCAGGTAGACGCCCGCGATCCGGTCGTCCGCGGCGGCCCGGTCCAGCGCGAGCGCGAGGTCGTGGAGCTCGAGGCTCGCTCCCTCGAACTGTGCGCTCAGGAGGTCCGGCGGCGAACGCTCGACCACCAGGCCGTCGAGCTCGATGGCGAGGATGCCCGGGGCGTCGAAATCGGCCCCCGGGCCGCGCTCGAAGAGCGGCCGGAGCAGGAGGAAGCCGACCACGAGGACGACCGCGACCGCCGTCGCGATCGAAAGCAGAATGAGGACCAGCCTCTTCACGAGGGCAAGAGTCGCCCTCCCGAGGCGGGAACGTCAAGCCATCGCTAGTTTTCCCGCAGCTCCCCGCAGGCGATGATCGTGTCGGTCTCGGACGGCGACTTGTGGACGTTCACGTGGTAGTCCACGTCCGGGTCCAGCCTGAGCTCGATGTTCGCCGCACCGGACGCCTCGCCGTCCTGGTTCAGAACCAGGGCCTCGTAGGCCGCGGCCGCGCCCACGATCCCGCCGCCCGAATCGCACTCCCCCTCGTGCAAGTGCCACGGATGCGTGGTGCCCGGTTCCCCGTCCCGAACTTCCACGGCGACGCGGGTCCCGTTCTCGCCCAGGTCGCGGACGCTTGCCTCCCCCGCCATGTCGTAGCCGGCGTTGGGCAGGAGGGCGACCTCCCAGGAGAGCAGCGCCGGCCCCGTCTCGGTGGTGCCCATCTCGGTCGTGGTCGCGACCTGGCTGTCCGTGCGGGCCGAGCAGGCGGCCAGCGCGAGCGTCATCGTCGTCAGGGCGGTCGTAACCTTCTTCATGGCTCCTCCTTCTTGGATCCGGCCCGCGCGGCGCCAGGCGGGCCAAAGTCTTGCGCTGTTGACTCCATTCAGTATCACGATCGCCGTCCGTTCCCGCCGGTGGATTTCTGACAGTGACTGAACGGGTCGACGGGGCTGTCCCGACCATCTCTCTTGCCCGGCCGGTCGGGCCGCGCGAACGTGGGGTCGTGATCCGCGGGATCCTCGGTCGCTCGCACGTCCTCTCGCGCCGCGAGCAGGAGCTGCGCGCCCGCGAGCGGGAGCTCCTGGAGCGGCTGGGCGACGCCCTCGAGCGCTTTCAGCCCGACGTCGCTGAGGAGGACCTGCGGCGATTCCGGGAGGCGGTCGGCCAGCTCGAGGGGTTCTTCCTGCTCGTCGTGGTCGGCGAGTTCAACTCCGGAAAATCGACCTTCATCAACGCGCTCCTGGGGGAGCCCGTCCTGGCCGAGGGGGTCACCCCGACCACCGATCGGATCACGCTCCTGCGTCACGGATCCCCCGGCGACCGGGCGGTCGAGCCCTTCCTCGTCGAGCGCACGCATCCTCTGGAGCTCTTGCGCGAGATCCACATCGTGGACACGCCCGGCACGAACGCGGTGATCCGCCGTCACGAGGAGCTGACGCGAGAGTTCATCCCGCGCTGCGATCTGGTCCTCTTCGTGACCTCGGCCGACCGGCCGTTCACCGAGAGCGAGCGTGCCTTTCTCGAGCACGTCCGGGAGTGGGGCAAGAAGATCGTCTTCGTGGTGAACCGGATCGACGTCCTGGCCAGCGAGGCCGACCGTCGGCAGGTCGTCGACTACGTGAGGGAGCAGGCGCGCCGTCTCCTCGGCCTCGACCCCGAGATCTTCGCGGTCTCGTCCCGCCGCGCGCTGCATGCGCGAACGGAGTCGAGCGAAGAGGGATGGCGGGAGAGCGGCTTCGGGGACGTCGAGCGCTACCTGGAGGAGACCCTGGACGAGGAGGAGCGGGTCCGCTTGAAGCTCCTCAACCCGCTGAACGTCGGGCTCCGGCTCTCGGCCCGCTACAAGGACGTCGCCTTCGAGCGGCTCAAGGCGTTGGCCGAGGACGTCCAGACGATCGAGAGGATCGACGGCCGCGTGACCCAGTTCCACGACCGCATGCTGCGCGATCTCGAGCCCCGTCTCGCCCGCCTGGACGTCCACCTCCACGACATGGAGCACCGTGGGATGGCGTTCTTCGACGAGACCGTGCGGATCGGCCGGATCAGGAGCCTTCTCGACAGCGACCAGGTCCGGCGCGACTTCGAGCACGCCGTGATCGGGGAGACCCCGAAGCGGATCGAGGCCGAGGTCCAGGAGATCGTGGACTGGATCGTCGAGCGGGACCTGGACCTCTGGCAGGACATCCAGGCCGCGGTCGAGGGCGCCCGCGAGCGGCCCGGGATGGACGCCCTCGGCCGGCGGTTCGACTACAACCGCCAGGCGCTTCTGGGCTCGGTCGGCCAGCTCGCGCGGGACGCGCTCCGGAGCTACGACCGTGAGGCGGAATCCCGCGCGATCGCCAACGAGGTTCAGGGGACGTTCGCCACGACCGCGCTCGCCGAGGCCGGCGCGGTCGGCGTGGGGGCGCTGGTCGCGACCGCGTTCGCCGGGGCGGCGGCCGACGTGACCGGGTTTCTCCTGGCGACCCTCCTCGCGTTCGGCGGCTTCTACCTGATCCCGCGCCGGCGCCGCGAAGCCAAGCGCCGGTTCCACGAGCGGGTGGAGGAAGTCCGGACGCGGCTCCGGGGATCCCTCACCCGGCAGGTCCACCACGAGATCGAGGGCGCGGCCGGACGGGTGGAGGAGGCGATCGAGCCTTACCGGAGCTTCGTCGCCGGCCAGCAGGAGCGGCTCCACCAGGCCCGCGGCGAGCTGGTGGCGGTCGAGGACGCGCTCGGGCTGCTCAAGTCCGAGATCGAGTCACGCTGACGGGGTGGTCAGCCCCGTCTCCTCTCCCTAGCCCACGCCTATCTCTTTCGCTATCCTCGCACGAAACCCGCACGGGTCTCTTCCACGGGCCATCCGAGGATCGATGAGCGCGCTGCAGCACCGGCTCTCCGCGGTCTGGTTTGCCGACATCGTCGGCTATAGCCGCCTCGCGGGCGAGGACGAGGCGGCGGCCCTCCATCTCGTGGATCTCCTTCAAGCCCTCTCGCGCGACACCGTCGAGCGGCGCGGTGGGCGAATCGTCAAGTTCATGGGCGACGGTGCGCTCGCGGAGTTCCCGAGTACCGAAGCCGCAGTCCGGGCGGCGCACGCGCTCATGGCGGGGTTCGGCGACCGCGCGCGCGAGGCGGTCGGCGAGGGGACGCTTCGGATCGGCGTCCACGTCGGGGACGTCGCGGCCGGACAGGACGGCGACCTCTACGGGGACGGCGTCAACGTCGCGGCTCGACTGCAGGCCGAGGCCGAGCCGGGCCAGGTCCTGGTCAGTGAGGACGTGTGGCGGCAACTGAGGCCGCGGCGCGAGTTCGCGTTCGAACTGCTCGGCGAACGGTCCCTGAAAGGAATGGCCACGCGAGTCGCGGTCTACTCGGCGTCGATCGATCCGGCCGCCGCGGCCACCCTGGATGCGCGCACGGAACCGGCTGGAGGGCACCGGTCGCACCCGGTTGCCGGCCACGGACTCCCCGCCACACCGAAGGAGGCGGTCGATCGAGGTGCGGGACCGGGGATTCCGACCGCGCGTCTCGTCCGCGTCCTGGCGATCTACCTCGCGGCTGCGGCTGTCCTTCTCGCGGGCTCGAGCGCGCTTCGCGCGGCTTTCGATCTTCCGTCATGGGTCACTCCGGTCGCCCTGGTCCTGCTGGCGATCGGTCTTCTGGTCGTCCTGGCCACGGCCTGGGTCCAGTCGCACCCCCATACAGCCGGTCGCGAGACGGAGGACGTGCCGGGCAGATGGGAGGTCGCGCTGGGCGAGCTCGGCCGCTCCGTCACCCGTGGCGAGGTCCCGCACCTCACCTGGGCGCGAGCGATCCTCGGCGGCGCCGTCGCCTTCTCGCTCCTCTTCGGCTTCGCCGGCCTCTACGTCGTGATCCAGGACCGCGGGCGGAGCTTCACGCCGGCCGACGCGGTCGCCGAGGATGCGGCCCCCGGGATCGCGGTCCTCCCCTTCACCGTGAACGGGCCCGGTCTCGACGTCTGGCGGGAGGGCGTGATCGACCTCGTCTCGACAAACATCGACGGCGCGGGTGGGCTCCGCGCGATTGACAGCCGCACGGTCCTGGCCCGCTGGAGCGAGGTCGTCCAGGGCTCGGAGACCCCGGACCTCGAAGCCGCGCTCGAGGTGGGCCGGCGAACCGGAGCCCGGTACGCACTGCTGGGAACGGCCACCGAGCTCGGCACCGATGTCCGGCTAGTCGCGGACATTTATGACCTCACCAGCGGCCGGAGCCTGGGGCGTACCCAGATCCAGGGCGTGCCCGATTCGGTCTACCAGCTCGTCGATCGGCTCTCGATCGGGGTTCTGGAGACGGTCCTCGCCGGGAAGCCCGAGGCGCTTCCCCAGGTCAACCTGGCCCGCGTCACGACGACCTCGCTCCCCGCGCTCAAGGCGTACCTCGAAGGGGAGGCCCTATACCGGCGGTCGGACTTTGGCGCCGCGATCCCGGTCTTCCAACGGGCGGTCGAAGCCGACTCGACGTTCGCTCTGGCCCTTTATCGTCTCTCGCTCTCATACGGCTGGGCCGAGGGGATCGCGAGCGATCTCTCGACCCATTACCTGGAGCAGGCCGCGCGTTTCGTCGGCCGGCTTCCCGAGCGGGAGGCGATCCTCGTCCGGGCGAGCCTGGCGCTCGAGCGCGGCACGCTGGACGGGTTCGAGCCCCTCCGGCAGGGGGTCCGGAAGTACCCCGACGACGTCGAGCTCTGGTTCACTCTCGGCGAGACGTACTTCCACCTCGGCTCGCCCGAGATGATTGACGAGGCCCAGCACGACGAGCCCTGGGAGCGCGCCATCGAGCTCGACCCTGGCTTGGCGCCGCTCTACATCCACCCCACCGACATCGCGTTCTTCCGGGCCGACAGCGCGCGCGCGAACAGGTTCGGCCGGACATATCTCCGGCTCGCCCCCAACGGCGAGTTCGCGCCCGGGATGCGGCACGCGCTGACGCTTCTGTGGGGTGACGAGGCGGCCCGGGCGTCGGCCCGCGCGACCCTCGATACGCTGAGCACGGAGGACGGGACCATTGTGCTCCCCTACCTCTCTCATCCAGGCTTCGGCCCGCTCCGCGAGGAGCTCGCCACGCTCCTCAGGCGCCGCCAGGACTGGGAGAGTAACACGCCCTTTCGCCTGGTGCGGGCTTACCTCCTGCGGGGAGAGCTGGCCTCCGCCCTGGAGACGTTGGACGATCCGCGGGCCGAGGAGGCCCGCCACGAGTGGCTCTTTTTCCTGCACCTGTTCGGTTTGCCGGTGCCCGCCGAGCGCCTCACCGAGGCAGCCGTCTTCGGGCCGGCCGACACGCTTCCCGGACTCAAGCCCTTCTTTGTCGCGGTCCTGGCGGCTGAGCAAGGCCGCTGGCCGGAGTTCGAACGGGCCGCGGCCGAGGCCCAGCAGGACGCGCAGCGGCTCCGTGCCGAGGGGGATTCGATCCGACTCCGGACGACCCGAGGCCTGATCCAGGCGATCGACGGCTACGCCGCCTGGCGGCGCGGGGAGAGGGACAAGGCCCGGACGCTCCTCGAAGTCGCCCGCCGCGAGGCCACCGGACATGGCCCAATGGGCGAAGTGAACTCGGTCCTCCGGATCTGGCTGGGAACCCTCGCCATGGAGGAGGGCCGGCTGGCCGACGCCGAGCGATACTTCCGGACGCTCTACTGGCCAGAGCGCCCCCTCGTGGCGGACCAGTTGGGTCAGGTCTACGAGCGAATGGGGGAGCGCGAGAAGGCCCGCGAGGCGTACGAGCTCTTCGTGACCGCGTGGCAGGACGCCGACCCCGCCCTCCAGCCACGCGTGGAGGCGGCGCGGCAGGCCCTCTACCGGCTCGGCTTCGGGCGGCGGGGCTAAAGCCACCGGCTCTGCGCCCGGAGTGCATGCGATGACCGAGCGCGACCGCCACCTCGCGACCATGGTGCGGTAATCGAGATCCGGTGAGGCCGCGAAACTGGCGGCTCAACTCGACTCCCGCCTCCTGGGCCGGTTCACCATATTGGTGGATGTCGATTCGCCGACGCTCAGGGAGGCTGCATTGGAGTCCCGGCGCATGATCGCCACCGTCCTCTTCACCGACATCGTCGGCTCGACTGAGCGCGCGTCAAAGCTAGGGGATCGCCGCTGGCGGGAGATCCTGCGCGCCCATCACTCCGCTGTCCGCGAAGAGCTGCGACACCACCGGGGCCACGAGATCGCCACCGCCGGCGACGGATTCCTTTCGGTCTTCGAGAGCCCGGCCGATGCGCTCCTGTGCGCGGCGGCGATCCGCGAGGCCGTGCGCGGACTGGATCTCTCGGTGCGCTGCGGCATTCACATGGGGGAGGTCGAGCGCGAGGACGGCGACGTCGGCGGGATCGCCGTTCATATCGGTGCGCGAGTGGCCGCCCTGGCCGGTCCCGACGAGATCCTGGTCTCGGGCACGGTGCGCGACGCGGAGGCGGGATCGGACTTCCGCTTCGAGGATCGCGGCCGCCAGACCCTCAAGGGCGTAGCCGGGGAATGGAGGATCTACGCTCTCTCGGAGATCCCGGCGGAGGCGGAGGAGGCCCAGCCTTCGCAGGGGCCCGAGACGGGATTTCTCGCGCGTGCTCGCCAGGCCCGGCTCGTGCCGGTCCTCGCTCTGTATCTGGGCGTAGGCGTGGCTGTCTTCCTGGTCGCCACCCTGCTCCGCTCCGCGCTCGGTCTTCCCGACTGGGTCCCCACGGTCGCGGTCCTCCTTCTTGTCGTGGGCCTCGTCATCGTTGCGACCACCGCCTGGGTGCAGGCCCGGCCGCAGACGGCGGCCCGCCGCGCCCGCGGGCAGCTCCCAGGAGCCACGGAGATCGACCTCGGAGCGCGCTGATGCGGGGCGAGATCCCACACCTGACGTGGGGTCGCGCGATCGCAGGAGGCGCGTTCGCGTTCGCCATGCTGTTCGGGATCGCGGGGATGTGGGTGGTGATCCAGGATCGGGGAAGGACCTTTGCGCCGGACGAGGCGCTGGCCGGCGCCGCGCCGGGGGTCGCCGTGCTCCCCTTCTCGGTCCAGGGAGAGGGTCTCGATGCGTGGAGAGAGGGCGCAATCGACCTGATCGGGTCCAACCTCGACGGGGCTGCCGGGCTCCGGGCGATCGACAGCCGGACCCTCCTCGCCCGCTGGCACGAGGCGGTGAAGGAGGGCGAGCGGGCCGACCTCGCCACCTCGCTCGACGTCGCCCGTCGCACGGGCGCTCGCTACGCGCTTCTGGGAAACGCGGCGGCGCTCGGGCGGGACCTGCGCCTCACGGCCGACATCTACGAGGTGGCCAACGGGGAGATCCTCGGCCAGGCCCAGGTCGAGGGGGCGCCGGATTCGGTCTACATGCTGGTCGACAGGCTCTCGGTCGAGGCGCTGAAGGCGATCCTCGGCCGGCCGGCCGAGGACCTGCCGCGGGTCGAGCTGGCCCGCGTAACGACCGCTTCGCTCCCCGCTCTCAGGGCCTATCTCGAGGGCGAGATCCTGTACCGGAAGGCGGACTGGCAGGGGGCCATCCAGGCCTACCGGCGCGCGGTGGACGCCGACACCACGTTCGCGCTGGCCTGGCTCCGGCTCGGCGAATCGATCTCCTGGCTCCCCTTCCCGGACCGGCCGGAGGGCGACGTGGTGGAGCCGGCCGCGCATGCAGCCCGACACGCGGGCCGGCTGCCGGAGCGAGAGGCTATTCTCGTCCGCGCCTACCGCGCCTTCTACGCGGGCTCGATGACCATGCTGGAGCCGCTCAAGTCCGCCACCCGGCGCTATCCCGACGACCCGGAGCTCTTGTATCTCCTGGGAGAGCACTACGTGCACTTCGGCGATCAGCTGGTCGTGGACGACGCCGAGACCGCGCGCGTGCTCGACCGGGCGATCCAGCTCGATCCCACCTTCGCCCCCCACTACCAGCACCCGATCGAGGAAGCGTTCTACCGCGCCGACAGCGCCCGGGCCCTGGAGCTCCTGGGCACGTTCGAGAAGCTGGCAGGCGAGACCTCCGATGCGCGGGAGTACCGGCTGGCTGCGGCCCTGGCCTGGGGCACTCCGGCGGAACGTTCAAGGGCGCTCTCGGCGCTCGACACATTGCAAGGCGGGCACGGCGCAATCACCGGCCTGCTCGCCCATCCCCGCTTCCTCGAGGTCCGGCTGGCCGCCGCAGACGCGGCGCTCCGGGATGGGAACGCGGGCTCGTTCACCTTCGCGAACTTCGCGGCCGGGCGGGTGGAAGCGGTCAACCAGATCCTGCGCGCCGGCGAGGGCCTCCCGGGACCGGGTTTCCGCACCGCCGTTCTCTACTTCGAGGACTTGTACGACCTGCCGGTCGACCCAGACACCCTGCGCGCGCTCGCCGAAGCGGACACGACGTTCCCCAACGTCTATCTCGCCGGGCTCCTGGCGGCCGAAGAGGGGCGCCGGGAAGATTTCCGCGTCGCGCTGACACGCAGGCAGGCCTTCGGTCAGAGCCCGCTGGAACCCGGCGACACGCTCGCGGCTCCTCAGAGCCAGGGGTTCGTGCGGGCGCTGGAGGGGTTGTCACTCCTCCAGCAGGGCGATCGCGAGGCCGCGCTGACCGCGCTCCTCGAGGGCCAGCGTGCCGGGACCGGCTGGGACGCGGTCGAGGGGATGAACGCGATCGTCCGCTGGCGGATCGCCGGACTCCTCGTGGACCTCGGCCGAATCGAGGAAGCGATCCCGTGGTATCGCTCGTTCCGCAACGACCCTTACGCGGCGCTCGAACTGGGGAAGGTCTACGAGGCGCTCGGACGCCACGAGGAGGCCAAGGAGCAGTACGAGACCGCGCTCGCCCACTGGCGCCTCGCCGATCCCGCGCTCGCCCCGAAGATCGCCGAGGCCCGCCAGGGGCTCGCGGGCCTGGGGTTCCAGCCCAGGGGCTGATCTGTCGGCAGCGTCGTGAAGAGACCCGGAATACGAGCCGTCGCGCTCACTCTCGCCTTGCCCACCCTGATTTCCTGCACCCACGGGCCGACTCCTACCCGATCGCACGACCTGCTGATCCTCGGCGGCACCGTGATCAACGGCACCGGCTCGTCCGGCTTCCGGGCGGATGTCGCGATCCGAGGCGACCGGGTCGCGGCGATCGGGCTCGATCTCGGCGCCGCCCGCGACACGATCGACGCGACCGGCCTCGCCGTCGCCCCCGGCTTCATCGACATGCTGGGCCATTCGGAGTTCCGACTGCTCGCCGACGGCCGCGCGATCTCCAAGATCACCCAGGGCGTGACGACCGAGATCACCGGCGAGGTGACGAGCGTCGTTCCCGCCTCGGAGCGGCCCCGGGAGGAGCGGCAGAGCGAGATCGAGCCGTGGGGGGTCGAGTACACGTGGGACGACCTGGACGGCTACTTCGAGCGGCTCGACCGGCAAGGGACCGCGATCAACCTCGGCACCTGGGTCGGGCTCTCGTCCCTGTGGCTGCACGGCGTGGGGCCCGCAGATCGCCGTCCCACCCGCGACGAGATGGAGGTCATGAAGGAGGCCCTGGAGGACGCCATGGAGCGGGGCGCCTTCGGGCTCTCCAGCGGCCTGATCTACGCCCCCGGGCGCTACGCGACCGCCGACGAGATCGCCGAGCTGGCCGCGGTCGTGGCCCGCCACGGCGGGATCTACGCGAGCCACATCCGGAACGAGGGCGACCGGCTCCTCGAGGCGATCGACGAGGCGATCGAGATCGGCGAGCGGAGCGGGGCGCCGGTCCTGATCCATCACCTGAAGGCCAGCGGCCGCGCCAACTGGGGGAAGATGGACGAGGCGGTCGCGCGGATCGAGGCGGCTCGTGGGCGGGGGCTCGACGTCATGGCGAGCGTCTACCCGTATACAGCCTCCTCGACCGGTCTGGACGCCGTGCTCCCGGCATGGTTCGAGGCCGAGACCCCCGCCGAGACCGTCGCCCGCCTCCATGACCCCGTCTGGCGCGACTCGCTGGCCGGGTACCTCGGCGGGCGCGACCAGGGCGGAGACTGGAACCTGGCCACTTCGGCCGGCGGCCCGGAAGGGGTCCTGATCAGCGACGTCGTGACCGATTCGCTGACGCGCTACGAGGGGATGCGCCTCTCGGAGATCGCTGCGGAGCGCGGCCAGACCCCGGGCGAGACCGTGATCGAACTCCTGCTCGCGGACTCCCTCCGGACCTCGGCCATCTACTTCTCGATGAGCGAGGACGACCTGGAGACCGCCCTCCGGCAGCCATGGGTCATGATCGGCGGCGACGCCGGGATACGCGCGCTGGAGGGGCCGCTCTCGGCCGACCAGCCGCACCCCCGCGCCTTCGGCACCTTCCCCCGCGTCCTCTGCCGCTACGTCCGGGAGCGCGGCGTCTTCGACCTCGAGGAGGCGGTCCGCCGGATGACCCGGCTGCCGGCGGAGAGGGCCGGGCTGACCGGGAGGGGCGTCCTCGAGCCGGGGGCGTACGCGGACGTGACCGTGTTCGATCCCAGGACGGTCTGCGACCAGGCCACCTTCGAGGAGCCGAAGCGGCTGGCCGTGGGGATCCGCCACGTCCTCGTCAACGGGGTCCGGGTCCTTCGGGACGGCGAGCCCACGGGGGCGACCCCGGGGCGCGGACTCCGCCACGAGTCACCGGATTTCTGAAAGTCCTCGAAATTTTCGACGTCGTGGAACGGGGGAGGGCAGGCCCGAACGGCCCGCCTAGCGGAGGGCCTTCCGGAGCACCTTCCGGGTGTCACCTTCGTCGAGCCCCGCCCGCATCTCCGGCCGGTAGAGCATCTCGATCAGCGCCCGGTCGATGGGCGCGAACTCGGTCGAGAAGTTGGCGTCGTTGAAGATGCTCTCCGGATACCAGCTCGAGTCGTTCAGCAGGCCCAGGAGCTGGGTGATCTCCTCGCGGATGATGGGCTTCCGGGCCCGGAAGGGGATGTCCGAGGCGATCAGGACCTGACCGCGCTCGATCGAGAAGTCGTCGTTGAGCTCGGTCGACACGAACCCGCCCGCGCCCCAGCGCGGGACGAGCGATGAGTAGCTCCGCATGCTGTTCCGCGGGACGAACCGGACGGGCACGTTGGGGCGCTCGGTGTCGATGGCGATCAAGGGCAGCCCCGCGATCGCGTTGAGCTCGTCGACCACGGAGCGGATCACCGCGAGGTCCTGCGACGTCGGCGATCCCATGATCTCCAGCCGGATCGCCGGCAGCTCCGCGGTCGGCCAGCGCTTGATGATCCTCGGCCGCGCGCCGTGGGCGAACTCGACGCCCAGCGCCACCTCCAGGAAGTAGTCGATCTCGGCGTTGGTGTAGCGCACCTCGGTGGCCGGGTTCCCCGGAGCGGGGCCGAAGGTCGTACCGACCTGCATCCTTGAGCACCCGAGGGCCCAGGGCAAAGTCGAAACGCTGAGGAGGGCGAGGACCGCCCCCGCGGGTCTGATCCCGTTCATCATCGTCATCCTACCGGGGGTAAGCGCATTCTCCGCAAGAGCCGGACCATTCTTCCGGATCCAGCCCCGACGGGCGCGCAGGGCGCCCCGTATGGAGAGAAAGCGTGAATCCGGTCGGAAGGTTCGATCGGGGCTCTCCGCTCCGGGCCGTGGTCGGTACCGGCGGGTAGATTGGAGGAGATGATCGAGCGCGCCGCCGACTCCCTCGCCGGCTTCCATCCCGCCGTCCGCCGTTGGTTCGAAGACCGCTTCCCGGGCGGACCCTCCTCGCCTCAGTCGCGGGGCTGGCCGGCGATCCGGTCCGGGCGACATGTGGTGATCGCGGCTCCGACCGGGTCGGGAAAAACGCTGGCCGCCTTCCTGGCCGCGATCGACGATCTCGTGCGGCTCGGGCTGTCGGAGGACGCGGACGGACCGGGGATCCTCCCCGACGAGACCCGCGTCGTCTACATCTCGCCCCTGAAGGCGCTCGGGAACGACATCGAGAAGAACCTCCAGGAGCCGCTGGCCGGCATCCGGCGTGAACTCGCCCGGCTTGGGCAGCCGGACGTCGAGATCCGGACCGCCGTCCGGACCGGGGACACGCCGGCCGCGGAGCGCCGCGCTCACCTGGATCGCCCGCCGCACCTGTTCGTCACCACACCCGAATCCTTGTTCATCCTCCTGACTACCCGCCGGGGGCGCCGGATGCTCCAGACGGTCCGGACGGTCATCGTCGACGAGATCCACGCGGTCGCCGACGACAAGCGGGGCCCGCACCTGGCGCTCAGCCTGGAGCGCCTCGATCACCTCGCCGTGCATGGCACGGCGGACGACGCGTTCCGCGGTGGACCCGAGGGTTCGGGGGAGATCGGCCCTCCGTTCGCGGCCGGCCGGCCACCTCTCCGGATCGGTCTCTCCGCGACCGTACGGCCGATCGAGGAGGTGGCGGCGTTCCTGGTGGGTGCAGGCCTGAGCGTTGGCGACCGCGGCTCCGCCCCGGAATGCCTGGTGATCGACGAAGGCCACGCCCGCGAGATGGAGCTCGCGATCGAGATCCCCGAGAGCCCGCTCGAGGCCCTCCTCTCGAACGAGGCATGGGAGGAGATCTACGACCGTCTGGCCAGCCTGGTCCGCGAGAACCGGACGACCCTGATCTTCGTCAACACGCGCCGGATGGCCGAACGGGCGACCCGTCACCTGGCCGACCGCCTGGGTGAAGACGCGGTGACCTCGCATCATGGCTCGCTCTCGCGCGAGCGACGCCTGGACGCCGAGCGGCGTCTCAAGGCGGGAGAGCTCAGGGCGATCGTGGCGACGGCCTCGCTCGAGCTCGGCATCGACGTCGGCACGGTCGATCTGGTCTGTCAGATCGGAAGCCCCCGAACGATCGCCGCCTTCCTCCAGCGGGTCGGTCGCTCCGGGCGCGTCAAGGGGATGGTCGCCCGAGGGCGGATCTTCGCCACCACCAGGGACGAGCTGGTCGAGTGCGCGGCGCTCCTCCGCGCCGCCGGCGGGGACCGTCTCGACCGCCTCCTCTTCCCCGAGCGCCCGCTCGACATCCTGGCGCAACAGATCGTGGCCGCGGCGGCAACGCGGGACTGGCAGGTCGACGAGCTCTGCCGCCTCATCCGGGGCGCCTGGTCCTATCGCGATCTCCCGCGTGAGGACTTCGATGCCGTCCTCCTCATGCTGGCCGACGGCTACGCGACCTCTCGCGGCCGGCGCGCGGCCCGCGTCCACTACGACGAGGTGAACGGCGTCGTGCGCGGGAGGCGCGGCTCGATGCTGGCGGCGGTGACGTCGGGGGGTGCCATCCCCGACACCAGCGACTACGACGTCATCCTCGACCCCGAGGGCACGTTCGTCGGCACCATCAACGAGGACTTCGCGATCGAGTCGATGCCGGGAGACGTGTTCCAGCTCGGCAACGCGTCGTGGCGGATCCACAAGATCGAGACCGGCCGCGTGCGGGTCACCGACGCCCTCGGCGAGCCCCCGACGATCCCGTTCTGGCTGGGGGAGGCCCCCGCGCGGACGGCCGAGCTTTCGGAGGAGGTGAGCCGGCTGCGCGCCGACGTCGAAACGAAGCTTGCCGCCGGGGTCGGCTCGGCCGTCGACTGGCTGGTGGACGAGATCCCCGGCCTCCCCCGGCCGGCTGCGAACCAGGTCGCCGAGTACCTGGACGCGACCCGCCGGGTGCTCGGCGTCATCCCCACCCAGCGGCGACTCGTCCTCGAGCGGTTCTTCGACGAGGCGGGCGGGATGCAGCTCGTCGTGCACGCCCCCTTCGGCGCGCGGATCAACCGCGCGTGGGGACTCTCCCTCCGGAAGCGGTTCTGCCGCTCCTTCAACTTCGAGCTCCAGGCGGCCGCCAACGAGGACGCGATCGTGCTGTCGCTCGGCCCGCAGCACTCGTTCCCGCTGGACGACGTTTTCCGCTATCTGAACCCGTCCACCGCCCGGGAGATCCTGATCCAGGCGCTTCTCGCCGCGCCGATGTTCCAGACCCGCTGGCGGTGGAACGTGGAGCGCGCACTGGCCGTGCTCCGACGACAGAACGGCCGCAAGGTCGCCGCCCAGCTTCTCCGGATGCGAGCCGAGGACCTCCTCGCGGCGGCGTTTCCGCAGGCCGCGGCCTGCCTCGAGCACATCGTGGGCGACATCGAGATCCCGGATCATCCCATCGTGCGCCAGACCGTCCAGGACTGCCTCGTGGAGGCGATGGACATCGACGGGCTCGAGGCCCTGCTCGAGCGGATCCACGGGGGCGAGCTCGAGCTCTACGCCCGCGACGTGCCCGAGCCGTCGCCCCTGGCCCACGAGGTCCTGAACGCACGGCCCTACGCCTTCCTGGACGACGCGCCCGCCGAGGAGCGGCGGACGCTGGCCGTCCAGACCCGGCGCGGCCTCGACTTCCGGTCGGCCGACGAGCTCGGCACGCTGGACGCCGACGCGATCGCCCGCGTCCGCGGGGAGGCCTGGCCCGAGCCCGAGGACGCCGACGAGGTCCACGACGCACTGAGCTGGCTCGGTCTCGTCACCGAGGTCGAGGCCGCGCCGTGGAGAGACCGCCTGGATGAGCTGGCCGCGGCGGGCCGGGTCGCCCGGGTGCGGACGGGGGCCGATCGCCGGTTCTGGGTCGCGGCCGAGCGGCTGCCCGAAGTCGAGGCCGTGTACGGCCCGATCGAGGTCGAGCCCGCCGTCGAGTCTCCGGCCCGCCTTCGCGCGCGGGAGTGGGATCAGGACGAGGCCCTGGCCGCCCTTCTTCGGGGACGCCTCGAGGGGCTCGGTCCCGTCACCGAGGCCGTGCTCGTGGATTCGCTGGGGCTCTCCGCGCCCGCGATCCAGGCCGCGCTCCTCCGGCTGGAGACCGAGGGCTCGATCCTGCGCGGACGGTTCTCGCCGGGGCTCGAAGATCCCGAGTGGTGTCACCGCCGGCTCCTGGCCCGGATCCACCGCACCACGATCGATCGCCTGAGATCGGAGATCGAGCCCGTCGCACCGGCCGACTTCATGCGCTTCCTCTTCGCCTGGCAGGGGGTCGGCTCGTCGGCCCCGGCGGACGGCCCCCGCGGCCTTCTTGCCGTGCTCGACCAGATGCAGGCGTTCGAGGCCCCGGCCGTGTCGTGGGAACGGGACCTCCTGCCTGCTCGTCTGCCCGGCTACGACCCCGGCTGGCTCGATCTGGCCTGCCTGGGCGGCCACGTGGTCTGGGGGCGGCTCCTCCCCCCCTCGCCCACCGCCGATCCGGAGCGGCCCCGAACGGGTCCCGTGCGGAACACCCCGATCGCCTTCTTCGATCGCGAGGAGCTGGACGCCTGGATGGACCTGGCCCCGTGGCCCGAGCTCGACCTTGAGCGGCTCAGCCACGAGGCGCGCCTGGTCCTGACGTCCCTGCGCGAGCGGGGCCCGGCGTTCCTCCAGGACCTGGTCCGCCGAACGGACCTCCTCCCCGCCCAGGTCGAGCGCGGGCTGGGCGAGCTCCTGGCGTGGGGCCTCGTCACCGCCGACGGCGTCGAGGCGCTCCGAACCCTGCTCCTGCCCGAGCATCGCCGGCGTCGACGCCCGGTCCCCCGCCCGGGCCGGCAGCCGCGCTACACGGGAGCCGCCGTCGCGGGCCGGTGGTCCCTCCTGCGTGGAACCGGCGTGGAGCGGCCGGCACCGGCCGGCACCGACCGCGAGGATCTGGTCGAGCGCTTCGCGCGCCAGCTCCTCGCCCGCTATGGCGTGGTCGCGCGGCGGATCCTCGCCCGCGAGGCGCCGCTGGCGCCCTGGCGGGACCTCCTCCGCGTGCTCTGGCGGCTCGAGATGCGGGGCGAGGTGCGCGGAGGTCGGTTCGTGCAGGGAATGGCGGGCGAGCAGTTTGCGCTCCCGGAGGCGGTCGAGCGGCTCCGCGCCGTCAGACGCAGGGAGCCCGACGGGCGGCTGCTCGCGGTTTCGGCCGGGGATCCCCTCAACCTGGCCGGGATCCTGATCCCCGGTGAAAGGGTGGCGGCGCTGCCCGGCAACCGCGTCATCTACAAGGACGGGGTCCCGGTCGCGGTCAAGGAAGGCCGCGCGACCCGTTCGCTCCGGGATCCCGCGAGCGACGCCGAGCGCCGCGAGGTCGAGCGGCTCTTGGTGGTGAGGGCGGCGGCACTTTCGAACGGCTGATCGACCATGGCCAAGGAGCGGTCAAAAAGGGTCAGAGAAGCGTGAGCTGAGGACCCTCGCACCTCGGGATCTCTATCCCCACGGGGCGCCGGAAGGCTTCTGTCGACAGCTCGACCGACACCCGGTTCAGCCCGGCCTTTCGGCACGACACCTCGAACACCTGCCGCATCTGCTCGGCGAATGGCCCATCGCCCCGCATCCGGTATCCGAACCGCGGATCATTCAGCCGGCCTCCGCGCAGGCTCAGGAGCCGGTTCAGGACCTTCGCCTTCCGGTCCGGGAAGTGACGCCCAAGCCAGTCCTCGAACACGTCTTTCACCGCGTAGGGGAGGCGAAGCATCACCCACCCCGCGCGCACCGCTCCCGCCTCGGCCGCCCGCTCCAGGATCTTCGGCATCTCGTGGTCGGTGAGACCCGGGATGACCGGAGCGACCAGGACCCCGACCGGTACCCCCGCGCCGGAGAGCTTGCGGATCGCCTCGATGCGCTTCTCGGGGATAGAGGTCCTGGGCTCCATCACCCGCTGGAGGCTTCGCCTCAAGGTCGTAATCGACAAGTTGACCATCGCGGCGTCGTGCATGGCCAGGCGCTGGAGCAGGTCGATGTCCCGCGTGACCATATGATTCTTGGTGATGATCACGACCGGATTCTGGAACTCGGCCAAGACCTCCAGGCAGCGGCGGGTGATCCCGAGCCGCCGCTCGACCGGCTGGTAGGGATCCGTCACCCCGCTCATGGCGAGCGGCTTGGGTTCCCACTTCGGGGAGGAGAGCTGGTCGCGAAGAAGCTCGGGAGCGTCCTCCTTCACGAAGATCTTGGTCTCCCAGTCGATTCCGGCCGAGAGACCGAAGAATTCATGGGTGGGCCTCGCGAAGCAATACGAGCATCCCGTCTCGCAACCTCTGTACGGATTGATGCTCGCGTCGAACCCGACGTCGGGGCTGTCGTTCGTCGCGATGATGGAACGGGAGGCGTCGCGGTAGAACTTGGTCTCGGGCGCCGGGTCCTCGGCGTGGGTCCACGCCTCCCGCTCGACCGAGATCAGGTCGAAACGGTTGGGCGGGTTGTGGGCCGCACCGCGGCCGCGGATGGATGGGTGGGTCATGCTTACCCTCGAGATGCCTGCTACTAATTTTCGGTAAAACTTCGGGGAAGTCAAGCCATGCGAGGGGTGGACGGCAAGCCATTGATTGCTCTTCCGCTCGGCACGGACCCCGTTCGGGTCCCGGCGCAGCGTCCGTGAGAGGCTGTAGCGCCCGTTGAACCCCTCGGAGCCCCGTGGCCCGCGTCCGACCCTGGCTCCCTGCTCGGCCACGAGAGCCAGCGCCACGCCGTTCGTCCACCCGAACCCGTCCTGCGTCGGGTACTCGCCCCCGCCGGCCGGTCGGTCGAGATCGACGACGTCGTACTTCTCCATCATCCTGCCGGTCGCCTGATACGTGCGGCGGTTGAGCTCGAGCCAGCGCTCGCGCGCGGCGGCGGCGAGGTCCTCGCGCCCGTAGCGGCGGACGCCCTGGATCGCCAGCCACTGGAGAGGAGGCCAGCCGTTGGGCGCATCCCACTGCTGTCCCGAAGCCACCCGCGTCGTTACGAACCCGCCGGGCTTCAGGAAGTCCTCCTCCAGCCGGGCGGCGACCGCGCGGCCCTGCTCGGGGGTGGCGAGCCCGAAGTAGAGAACGGCGGCGGCAGCCAGGGTGGGCCGGTCGGTCACACGCTGGCCGCTCCGCCAGCGGACGTCGTAGAAGTAGCCGCTGTCGGGATCGTATGCGCGCGCGAGCAGTGCCCGCCGCCGCCGCTCGGCCGAAAGCGCGAACCTCTCGGCGACTTCCCCGTCTGCCGGATCGCCCCGGAACGCCCGGAATGCGGCGATCGTCCGCTCAGCGTGATAGAGCAGACTGTTGAGGTCCACCGGAATCAGCCCCGTCGTTTCCAGGGTCCGGAGGTCCGATGGGTCGCGCTTCCAGCGGCTCGAGAAGTCCCAGCCGCTCTCCGCGGTGGCGCGGATCTCCCGGAACAGGGAGGTGCGCCGCTCCTCGGGGAGTGTCTGCCCCAGGAGATAGTCCTCCCGGTAGGATTCGGGTCGGGGCTCAGGACGGTCGTCCCAATACCGGTTGAGCACGGAGCCGTCGCTCAGCTTCACGACTCGCCGGTACGCCGCCCCCGGCTCCAGGCCCTCGGCACCATCCATCCAGAACTCGTGCTCCATCTCCAGCGCGTCGAGATAGCGGAGCGCCCGCGTGGTGTCGGTCGCCTGCGCGAAGAGGCCGACCATCGCGGCAAAGAACGGCGGCTGGCTGCGGCTGAGGTAGTAGGTCCGGTTGCCGTTCGGAACGTGGCCGATGGTCCGCACCAGATATGCGAAGTTGTCGAGCATGCTCCGGACGAGGTCCGTCCGGCCGCTCTCGACGAGGCCGAGCATCGTGAAATACGAGTCCCAGTAGTAGACCTCGCGGAAGCGGCCGCCGGGGACCACGTACAGATTGGGCAGCGGGATCAGCGAAGAATGAGCGGCGGTGCTGTCGGCCGCCCGGGTGAGCACGGGCCAGAGCGCCCGGATGTGCTCCTCCATGGTCCGCGAGGTGTCGGCCCGAAAATCCCCGCCGACCGGTTGGGGGAGCTCGAAATGCCGTTCCACAAAAGTCCGGAGGCTGAAACCCGCCGAGTCGCGCAGCGCGGCGTAGCGGGCGAGGATCTCGGCCGGAGGCAGGAGCGGCCGGGCGTCGGCGAACGTCTTGGAGTCAGGGAAGAGGCCTGACAGCTGAACGTCGTGGAACAGGATCCCGAGATCGCGCGACGGCTCGTAGCGGGTGGGGGCCGCGTCCTCCCCGACGACGCCGGGGTCTCGGACCTGCCCGCTGGTATGGCACCCGACCGCGAGAGCGACCGCGACGACCAGCCCCCAGGCGGTCGCCCTGAGGCGGAGGATCATGGCCACCCGCTCCACAACGGCGACGGGGCGCGTCTCAAGGCGCGCCCCGTCGGGTGAGGTACAAGAGCTGTCGGTTCAGAACTCGTAGCTGATCCCCGCCGTCACCCGCCGCGGGAGAACGGGCCGGGCGAGAAAGAGCGTGCTCTGGGCGCCCACGCTCTCGTCGATTCTGGGATTTCCCTCCGTGAGCGCGTTGGCGCCCTCGTCGGTCACGTTGCTGAGATCCACTCGGGCGGTCACCCCGAAGTCCGGGATGCGATACGCCGCCCCCAGATCGAGGATCGAGTAGCTCTCCAGGACGATCGTGTTCTCGTTGTTCGAGAACCGCTCCCCGACGAAGTTGACATCGCCGTTCAGCGTCAGGTTCCCGACGTCGAAGGCGGCGCCGACCTCGAAGATCGTCTGTGGAATCCGGCGCACGCGATTGCCCGAGATGTCGCAAAGGGTCCCGGCCGGATTCTGGCACTCCCCGCCCACCTCGGTGAAGAAATCGGTGTATTCGGGGTTCTGAAAGGTCGCTGTGCCGTTCAGCCGGAGCGCCGGGATCGGTGCCGCCACGACCTCGATCTCCGTCCCGATCGTCCGCGCCTCCCCCGCGAAGCGGGTGACGAACTCGGTCTCGCCGGTCTCCGGATCGATCTGGACGTCCCCGCTCGGAAAATCCTGGATCTCGAGCCAGTAGGCGACGGCCGAGAGGCCGACCTTGGGCGAACCGACCTTGATCCCGCCCTCGACCTGCGCTACGTCCTCGGGCTCGAGCACGCCGCTCGCGCCCGCGCTTCGCACGTTGTCCATGATCGGCATCTTGAAGCCGTTCGTCCCGCGCCCATAGATGGAGACCTGATCGCTGATCTGATAGTCCCCGCCCACCGAGAAGGCCAGCTCCTCGAAGTCGCGCTCGAACTCGTCGAACTCGCCGGTTCCGAAGTTGAGGCCCGTGTGCGCATCGGTTCCGCCCGCGACGTCGAACGAGCCGGTCTCCTCGGTCCGGATGTCGAACGTGTTGTGCTCGTACCGTACTCCAACATCCAGGTCGAAGCGGTCGCCCAGCGCGATCTCGTCACCGGCGAAGAGAGCGGCCACGGTCGTGCTCTGCTCGGCGTTCACGTACAGCGACAGGTACTGGCGGAAGCCCTCGTTGGTGACCTCGCGGACCACTTCACCGGCCTCGTTCAGGATCTCGAGATCCACGAAGCGCGGGGCGTTCTCCACGTTCGTGACCATGTCGTTGAAGTTCCAGTTGGGGTCGGCCTCGTAGCGGCTGAGATAGGTTCCGACCGTGATGTCGTGACGGCCGACCTGCTTGGTGAGCTGGAGCTGGTCGGAGACGTCGGACATCGGAATCTGGACGAACCACTGGCCGCCGAGGCTCAGCAGGTCGTTGGGCGTGTCGAACGACTGTCCGCCGTCGGCGAACGTCAGTCGGAAGCCCGCACCCTCCGGAGTATCCTCCACGAACCCCGCCGCCCAGTCGTTGGCGTCGACGAGCTCGAACGGGAGCATCGCGTTCCAGTAGTGATCCACGTCCATGTATCGGAACTTGTTCTCGATCGACCAGCCGCCGCCGAGGTCGTACCCCAGATCCGCCTGGATCCAGGCGCCCTCCTGCCGCTGGCCGTCATCCAGTTCGAGAACGAGCTCGTCTCCGTCGGGGAGCGGAACCACTTTGCCGACCCCCTCCTCGCTGGTCAGCGTCCCGTCGTCGGGGAATCCGGAGACGAATTCGGGGTCGGTCGGGTTCTGGATCGGCAGCGGTAGATAGAAGATGTTGCTGTCGAAGAGCGCCCTGCCGTAGAAGCGCACATAGCCGTTGCCGTACACCCGTCCGATGTTGGCTTTGATCTGTCCGCCCTCGGAGGCGGTGAAGCCGGGATCCCGGATGCCGTCATCGCTGCGGTAGAAGCCGCCCACGCTGTAGCGCCAGTCGGTTTCCCCGACCGGCCCGTTGACGTTGGCGTCGACTTTGAACATCCCCGCCTCGCCACCCTCGAAGGTCAGGATCCCCGATGTCTGCGGGCCCCCCGTCTTGCTGAGGAAGTTGATCAGCCCGCCGGGGGCGTTGCTGCCGAAGAGCGCCGCGCTTCCGCCCCGCACGGCTTCGATCTGGCGGATGTTGTTGTCGAGTCGGACGAAGATATCGGCGTTGACGAACGACAGCTCCGTCGAATCGTAGACCGGCATCCCGTCTTCGAGCAGCGCCACGTAGCGGAACGATCCGTCGGCCGGGAGACCGCGTGCGAAGAGGTTTCCGCCCACCTCTCCGCCCGAGCTCTCCACGTAGAAGCCGGGGACCACCTTGAGCAGGTCGGCCGTGCTTCGGGGTGCCGCGCGCTCGATGTCCTGCGGCTGGAGTGTCGTGATCGCGGTGCTCGTCTCGAGCTTGATGCGGGGTTCGCGCTGCGCGGTCGCGACGATCGTCTCCATGCCCAGATAGTCCTGGGCGAGCACGAAGCCCTGGCTCTCATCGCCGCCGGCCGAGACGTCTTCGGTCTCCGCCTGCATCCGGTAGCCGAACGCCCGGGCCACCATCGTCTGCGGGCCCGCCGGGACCTCACGAATGACGTACGCACCGTTCTCGTCGGTCACGGCGCCCAGGTTCGTCCCTTCGACGACCACGGTCGCGAGCGGGATCGGCTGGCCCTGCTCGTCGACGACCGTGCCGGACACCGTACCCGTCTGGGCGGAAGCGGCCCGAGGGAGAACGGCGAAGATCGGAATCGATACAAGGAGGGGAAGCAGCAACCGAGAGAATTGCGTCATGACCGTCTCCTTTCCCGCGGCAGTTTCTCCTTTCCTCTCGTGAACGCTGTAGTTGCACCACACATTCCGGAGCGACCGAGTGCGACTCCACCCGGTGTCCCCCACTCCACGATAGGCGGGACCTCGGAGGATTTCAACGAGTTGGCGGCGTCAGCGGGGGCCTTTGGACGAGAGTCCCGCCTCTTGCGGATCGAAGTGGACGCGCTCTCCCATGAACAGCCGCCTTTCCGGATCCCAGGGGAAGAAGATGACGACGGCGAACGCGACCCGACGCCCGGTGGCCCGAAACTCGAGCCAGTCGGCGGCGTGCGTCCCTGCCAGGAGCGCTTCCTCGCACACCCCCTGGGGCCCGATCACGATGTTGGTCAGGTCGAAGATGACGTCGGGGAAGGCGCTGAGCAGCTGCGTGTAGAACCGCCGCGCCCCGTCGTGACCCTCCCAGCGGTGCCCGGTCGGGACGACCTCGTAGACGCAGTCGGGGGTCAGGGTCGAGACCAACCCCTCCACGTCGCGGCCGTCCTCGGCCAGCGAGTGCCTCTTCCACAGCTCGCGGATCTGACGGTACTCCTCGGGATCGCAGGGCCGCCGGAGGAGCTCGATCACCGCTTCGTGGCTCATTCGCCATCCTTTCATTGGGATTCCGTCCGGGGACTCGACCCGTGGACTTTGGGGAACCGCGGGTCGCCAGCCGTCATTTCAAGGGCTCGAAACCAGGAGGTGATCAACTTGTCCGCAGCGGCCCGACCCCACAAACCGAAACCGCCCGCAACGGGTCCGCGCTTCGAGGCGCCCACCGTCGAGCCCGTGGTCGTCCTCCTCGCCGACATCGGGGGCTACACGAGCTTCCTCAGGATGCCCCGGATCAGCCTGCTCCACGCCCAGACCTTGATCGATCTTCTGCTTCACGCCGTCGCACGGACGCCGGACGTGCCGCTCGAGCGGGGTCGGGCTACAGGCGACTGCAGCCTCTTCTTCTGCCGGCCCGACACGCTCACGGCGCGACGGGCCGTCCTTGAATCGGTCCCCCGGCTCCTGGAATCCTTCGTCCGCGAGCAGGCCCGGATCGAAGCCGAGCGGGTCTGCGATTGCTCGGCCTGCGAGGGGCTCCGCGATCTGCGGCTCAAGTTCGTCGCCCACGCCGGCGAGACCGTCATCACGCCGGGGAAGCGACCCGATCTCCTGGGCCCGTCGGTGATCCTGGCCTACCGCCTTCTCAAGAACTCCTCGCCGTATCCGGAATACGTGCTGGTGACCGAGGCGATGACCCGCGCGCTCCCGAGCTGGAAGCGGGCGAGGGCGATCGGGCTCTCCGAGCCGGTGGAAGGGTTCGGCTGGGTCCCCGTGCAGATCCTCGGCCTCGACCGCGAGGAGATCGCGCCGGCGGCGGCCGATGCCGCCCGGCCGGCGCCCCGCGCCGCCCGCACCAGGACGGCGTCCCGGCTCGTCCACGGGACCTTGAGGCATGCCGCCCGCCGGGACGGCGGCAGCTATCGAAACCTGGCCCAGGCCGTCACCGGCTGAGCCCGACCGGGGAACCTTACCGGCCCCGCCCTCATTCCGGCTCACGAATCAAACGCCGGATGAACCAGCCCTGGAGGAGAGATGGAGGATCTGATGCGTCTACTGAACCGCGTTTCCCCGACGTTCCTGCGACTGAGCCTGGCCATCGTCCTGCTCTGGATCGGGGCCCTCAAATTCGTCGACCCGAGCCCGGTGGTCGGTCTGCTCGAGGCCTCGCTGCCGTTCCTGGCCTCGGCCGGCTTCGTGTATCTGCTGGGGGCGCTGGAGGTCCTGGCCGCGATCCTCCTGATCGCCGGCGTCGCGCTCCCGCTGGTCGGCATCTTCGTCGCCGGCCTCTTCGTGGGGACGCTCACGATCTTCGTGATCGCCCCCGCCGTGAGCTACGGCGAGGCGGGCTTCCCGAAATTGACCCTGGCCGGTGAGTTCCTGCTCAAGGATCTGGTCCTCATGGCGGCCGCGCTGACCGTGGCCACGACGTCCCGGGTAGGCCGCCTGGCCTGATCCGATTCTCCCCGCAACCGTCCCGCCCCTTGCCCCGCGGCGGCGACCGAATGCGCCGTCGCGGGTCCCGCCCCCAGAAGCCTCGGAACCGCGCCCGCGCGGCCCGCATTACGGTGAGCATCACCTTGAGACGGATGGGAGTCCCGGTGCGCGTGCTCATGTTCGGATGGGAATTTCCGCCTTACCAGGCAGGCGGCCTGGCGACCGCCACCCTGGGGCTCGTGAAGGGCCTCCTCCGCAGGGGCGTCGACGTGACGCTGGTCGTCCCCTTCCCGGCGGCCCGGTCCCCCGTCCCACGCCTGCGCCTGGTCAGCAGCCGCGACCGCATGACCCGCCTCAGGCGGATCGTCATCGACTCGCCCCTGCTTCCCTACGCAGGCCCCGAAGCGGTCACCCTGGAGGAGCGGGTCGGGGATCCGGGCGCGCGAGGCGCCTTCCTTCCCTACGGCTGGAACCTGTTCGAGGAGGTCGAGCGCTTCACCGCCGCCGCCGCGGAGATCGCACGCGAGGAGCCCCACGACGTCATCGACTGCCACGACTGGATCACGTACGAGGCGGGGCTTCGCGCGCGGGCCGTGTCCGCGAGACCCCTGGTCGCTCATCTCCACGCCACCGAGCACGACCGCTCCTTCGAGGGCGCCAACCCCGAGATCCAGCGCCGCGAGCGGGAGGGACTGGCCGCGGCCGACCGGGTGATCTGCAACAGCCGCTGGATGCGCCGGCAGGTCGTGCGCGGCTACGGGATCGACGAGGCGCGCGTGGACGTGATCCCGTGGGGGATCGACGAGCGTCCGGCGCTCGACGAGTCCACGCCCCCGAGCCCATTCCCCGAGGACGAGCCGGTCGTTCTCTTCATCGGCCGGGTCACGCGCCAGAAGGGACCCGACTACTTCATCGAAGTCGCGGGACGTGTCGCCCGTCACGTGCCGGAAGCGCGCTTCGTCATCGCCGGAACCGGGGACATGCTGCCCCGGATCATCGAGCGCGGCGTCGAGCTCGGCCTGGCCGACCGCCTGCACGTGGCGGGCGGGCTGACCGGCCCCGACGTCGAGCGCGCCTTCCGGATGGCCGCGGTCTGCGTCATGCCGTCGGTCAGCGAGCCCTTCGGCCTGGTCGTCCTGGAGAGCCTCCGGGCCGGCACCCCTTGCGTCATCCCGCGCGAGTCGGGGGCGGCCGAGGTCGTCCGCAACGCCTTCCGCGCCGACTTCTGGGACATCGATCGAATGACCGACCAGGTAGTCGGCATCCTGCGTCATCCCATCCTGCGACAGGAGCTCAGCGAGCGGGGCCGGATGGAGATCGCCGGTCCCCAGTTCGGTCTGGACGAGCCGGCACGCTTGACCGCCGAGACCTACGCCCAGGCTATCCGGGAGCGAGTCCATGCCTGACGTCGTCCTCTACGCCCAGGTCCACCAGCCGTACCGGCTCTCCCGATTCCGTGTTTTCGACATCGGGAACGGCGGCCGCTGGTTCGACGACGAGGCCAATCGCGCGATCGTGCGCCGGGTGGCCGAGAAATGCTACATCCCGACGAACCGGCTGCTCGCCGAGCTGATTCGCCGGACGGACGGCCGCTTCCGGCTCGCCCTGAGTTTGAGCGGGGTCCTGATCGAGCAGCTCGAGGCCGAGGCACCGGAGGCGCTCGAGAGCTTTCAGGGTCTGGTCGCGACGGGCGGCGTCGAGGTGCTGGGCGAGACCTACCACCACTCCCTGTCGGCGCTCGCGCACGAGGAGGAGTTCGAAGCCCAGGTCCGGCTCCACCGGCAGACGGTCGCGCGCGTGTTCGGGGGCTGCCCGCGCGTCTTCCGCAACACGGAGCTCGTGTACTTCGATCCCCTGGCCTCGACGATCGAGCGGCTGGGTTTCCGGGGCGCCCTCGTCGAGGGCGCGGACCAGATCCTGGGGTGGCGCTCGCCGAACTTCGTCTACGCAGCGGAGTCCGCGCCAAGCTTGCGCATCCTGCCCCGCAACTACCGGCTCAGCGACGACGTCGGCTTCCGCTTCGGTGCACGGGGCTGGAGCGGGTGGCCGCTCACGGCCGACAAGTACGCCGACTGGATCGCCGGCAGCGGGGGCGACTCCGCCCATCTCTTTCTGGACTACGAGACGTTCGGCGAGCACCAGTGGGAGGAGACGGGGATCTTCGCGTTCCTGAAGGCTCTTCCGGGTGAGCTCGAGCGGCGGGGACTCTCGACCCTCACGCCGTCGGAGGTGCTCGACCGCCCCCCGGTCGCACGGCTCTCCTTCCCGCGGCCGACCTCCTGGGCCGACAGCGAGCGCGACGTCAGCGCATGGCTCGGAAACCGTCTTCAGCAGGCCGCCCACGAGCGCCTCTATCGACTGCGACCGGAGGTTCTGGCCACGCGTGACGAAGAGCTCATCGGCCGCTGGCGACGGCTCACGACGAGCGACCACGTCTACTACATGTCGACCAAGGACTGGGACGATGGCGGCGTCCACGCCTACTTCAGCCCCTTCGAGACGCCGTACGACGCGTTCGTGGCCTTCATGAACGTGCTGCAGGACCTGGAGCAGCGGGCGGCCGCCCTGGCGGAACGGATGCCGTCGACGGCCTCGGTCGAGGACGCCGTGGTCGTTCCCACGGCGGCGAGGCCGACGCCCGCCGAGGTGGCCGCCTGATCTCCCGGCACGACCATTGCTCAGAGATGGACCCACGGGATATCGTGGCTGCCTACCCATGATCGACGGCAGTCGCTATACGTGCGAACAGGTCTTCCGGCGGCTCAACGATTACGTCGATCGAGAGCTGTCCGCGGAGGAGATCGCACGGGTCGAGGAGCACCTCGACGACTGTGCGGAGTGCGCTCACGAGTACGCGTTCGAGATGACCTTCCTGCGTGAGATCAAGAGCTCCTTGCGGCGCATCACGATGCCCGACACGCTGAGGGCCAAGGTGCGCAGGCTCCTAGACAGCCTGGAATCCGGGGAAGAACCCTCCTAGCGGGCGTCCGCGTCCCCGCGGCCAGGACCCCTTCCGGGAACCCACCAAGAGCCACCGACATTCGGGGAATCGATCCGCCCGTCGTCGCGCCCCGGCGCCCGACGAGCGCGCCCGACCGCGCATCACCCCAGTCCGGAGGGAATCCGATTTGGCTACCGAGGAGCACGCCCGGCTCGAGGAGGACAAGCGCCGTGAGCGCCATTGGAAGAGGTGGGGCCCCTACCTGTCGGAGCGCCAATGGGCCACGGTTCGGGAGGACTACTCCGCCGACGGGTCGGTGTGGAGCTATTTCCCGCACGACCACGCCCGCAGCCGCGCCTATCGCTGGGGCGAGGACGGGTTGCTGGGGATCTGCGACCGGCAGTGTCGGCTGGCGTTCGCCCTCGCGCTCTGGAACGAGCGTGACCCGATCCTCAAGGAACGGCTGTTCGGACTGACCGGCCCCGAGGGCAACCACGGCGAGGACGTCAAGGAGTGCTACTACTACCTCGACTCGACCCCCACCCACTCGTACATGAAGGCCCTCTACAAGTACCCGCAGGCCGAGTTCCCCTACGCCCGGCTGGTCGAGGAGGGCCACCGGCGCGGGCTTCTCGATCCGGAGTTCGAGCTTCTGGACAGCGGCGTCTTCGAGGGTGAGCGCTATTTCGACGTCCTGGCCGAATACGCCAAGGCCGACCCCGAGGACCTCCTGATCCGACTCACGATCTCGAACCGGGGCCCCGAGACGGCCGCCATCCACGTCCTGCCCACGATCTGGTTCCGGAACACCTGGTCGTGGGGGCGGACCGGCGAGGGGTACCCCGAGCGACCTCACCTGTGGCGGGAGGGCGACGACGTGGTCGCCGAGCACGCCGAGCTCGGCCGCTATCGGTTGAGCGCCGCCCGCGGGCCGGACCGGAAGGCGCCGCAGCTCCTGTTCACCGAGAACGAGACCAACCTCGAGCGGCTCTACAGCACCCCCAACCCGACCCCGTTCGTCAAGGACGCCTTCCACCGCGCGGTGGTCGACGACGTCGTGGACGCGGTCAATCCCGGAGAGACCGGGACCAAGGCCGCAGTCTGGTACCGGCTGCAGGTCAAGCCGGGCGAATCCGCCGTCCTCCGGCTCCGGCTGCGTGCGGAGAGGGCACTGGCCGAACCACCGTTCGGCGCCCCGTTCAACCGCACCCTGAAGGCCCGCATGGAGCAGGCGGATCGCTATCACGATTCGATCACGCCACCCGCTGCCACGGCCGACGAGCGCGCCGTCCTGCGCCAGGCCCGCGCGGGGCTCCTCTGGTCCAAGCAGTTCTACTACTACGCCGTCGACCAGTGGCTTGAGGGCGACCCCGCGCAGCCCCCGCCGCCCGCCGGCCGCCGTCGCGGCCGCAACGCCGACTGGCCGCATCTCTACAACCGCGACGTCATCTCGATGTGCGACAAGTGGGAGTATCCATGGTACGCGGCCTGGGACCTTGCCTTCCACACGGCCCCGTTCGCGCGGCTCGACCCGGAATTCGCCAAGGAGCAGCTCGTCCTGTTCCTGCGCGAGTGGTACATGCATCCCAACGGCCAGATCCCGGCCTACGAGTTCGCCTTCGGGGACGTGAACCCGCCCGTCCATGCCTGGGCCTGCTGGCGCGTCTACAAAATGACCGGGCCCCGTGGGCAGCGGGACCGGCTGTTCCTCGAGCGCACGTTTCAGAAGCTCCTCCTGAACTTCACGTGGTGGGTCAACAGGAAGGACGTGGAGGGACGGCACCTCTTCGCCGGAGGGTTCCTGGGTCTCGACAACATCGGCGTCTTCGACCGCTCCCAGCCGCTCCCTTCGGGGGGACACCTCGAGCAGGCCGATGGGACGGCGTGGATGGCGTTCTACTGCGCGACCATGCTGTCGATGGCCCTCGAGCTCGCCGCCGAGGATCCCGCGTACGAGGACATCGCGTCCAAGTTCCTCGAGCACTTCATGGCCATCGCCGATGCCATGAACACCCTCGGAGGGAGCGGCCTCTGGGACGACCAGGACGGCTTCTATTACGATCAGCTTCACGTGCTTGGCGTTCGTACGCCGATGCGCGTCCGGTCGCTGGTCGGGCTGGCGCCGCTGTTCGCGTGCGAGATCCTGGAGTCGGACGTGCTCGCGCGGCTGCCGGGATTCATGAAGCGCTTCGAGTGGTTCCGCGAGAACCGCCCCGACCTGGCCCGCTCGATCGCCTGCCCCATACTGTCGGGCGAGGAGCGGCACGGGCACCGGCTGTTGGCGATTCCGACCCGTGAGCGGCTGGAGCGGGTGCTCGGCTATCTCCTCGACGAGAGGGAGTTCCTGTCGCCGTACGGGATCCGCTCCGTCTCGCTCGTCCACCGAGAGCGGCCCTTCGTGCTAAGCCTCGACGGCCACGAGTACAGGGTCGAGTACGTGCCCGGCGAGTCCAACATCTCGGTCTTTGGTGGCAACTCGAACTGGCGGGGCCCGATCTGGTTCCCGATGAACTTCCTGCTCGTCGAGGCGCTCGAGCGGTACCACCATTTCTACGGCGACTCGCTCCTGGTCGAGTGCCCGACGGGGAGCGGGACGCGGGTCACCTTGCAGGAAGCGGCGCGCGAGATCCAGCGCCGGCTCTCGAGCATTTTCCTGCGGGATCCCGAAGGTCGGCGCCCCGTCCACGGGGCCGAGGCGCGCTACGCCGAGGATCCTCACTGGCGGGAGCTCGTCCTCTTCTACGAGTACTTTCACGCCGACACGGGACGGGGAGTGGGAGCGAGCCACCAGACCGGCTGGACCGCCCTCGTGGCGCCGCTCCTGATGGACCTGGCGCGAGAGCGCGCTCCGGCAAGCGCCCGCCCGCAGAGGAGGGCAGCCGTCCGTGCCTGACCGTCCGGTCGTCCCCGGCTACAACCTGGATGCCGAGTGGCTCGAGGCCGACGGCCTCGGCGGCTTCGCGTCGGGGACGGTCGGAGGCGAGCGGACGCGGCGCTACCACGCGCTCCTCCTGGTGGCCGCCACGCCTCCCACCGGGCGGTACATGCTCGTCAACGGGCTCGACGCCTGGGTGGAGTCAGGTGGCGAGCGCCACCCGCTGACCGCCCAGCGCTACCTGCCGGACGTCCGGGTCCCGGACAGCCCATCGCGGATCGTCAACTTCGCCTGGAGCCCCTGGCCGCGCTGGCGGTATCGGCTGGAGAGCGGGCTGGAGATCGATCAGGAGGTCGTCGCCGTCCATGACGCCCCGCGCGTCGTGGTCCGGTGGCAGGCCCGCCGTCCCACCGAGGGGATGCGTCTCGTGGCGCGGCTTCTCCTCTCGGGTCGGGACTACCACGCGCTCCATCACGAGAACCCCGCCTTCCGCTTCGAGCCCGCGACTCTCGGCGGGCACCTGGTATGGCGCCCGTACGACGGGGTCCCCGGGATCGCGGTCCGTGCCAACGCGACCTACGCCCACGATCCGCTCTGGTATCGGGATTTCCTGTACGCGGAAGAGCGCGCGCGGGGCCACGACTTCCGGGAGGATCTCGCCTCGCCGGGTGTTCTGACGTGGGATCTTGCGAGCGGCGAGGCCGCGCTCGTGCTCGAGGGGCTTGTCGGGCCCCTGGCCAATCCGGCCGAGAACGGCGCATCGGCCCCCCGCCGGTCCTCACCTCTGGTCGAAGCCCGACGGGCCTTCGACCGCGAGCGGAAGCGGCGCGCGGCTTTCTCGACACCGCTCGAGCGCGCCGCCGACGTCTATCTCGTCCGCCGCGGTCGCGGCCGGACGATCGTGGCCGGCTATCCGTGGTTCACCGACTGGGGGCGCGACACCTTCATCGCGATCCGCGGCCTCTGCCTCGCGACCGGTCGCCTCTCCGAGGCCCGCGCGATCCTCCTCGAGTGGGCCGGGGCCGTGAGCCAGGGGATGCTACCCAACCGCTTTGTGGACTCGGGCGACGCCCCCGAGTTCAATGCGGTCGACGCGTCGCTCTGGTACGCGGTCGGCGTGCACGACTACCTGACGGCGGCGAAGCGCCGACGGCGCCGGATCCCGGGGCCGGAGCGGGATGCGCTCCTGACCGCCGTCGAGCGGATCCTGGAGGGGTACCAAGGCGGTACCCGCTACGGCATCCGCCTCGACTCGGACGGTCTCCTCGCCGCCGGCGAGCCCGGAGTCCAGCTCACCTGGATGGACGCCCGGATCGGCGACTGGGTCGTGACCCCACGGATCGGCAAGCCCGTCGAGGTCCAAGCGCTGTGGCTGAACGCGCTCGAGGTGGGGGCGGCGCGATCGCCGCGCTGGCGCGACCTGATCGAGGCCGGGCGCACCGCATTCTCCGAGCGCTTCTGGAACCCGTCCGGGTGGCTCCACGACGTGGTCGACCCGGACGGCCGCACGGGCGCGGTGGATCCGACGTTCCGGCCCAACCAGATCCTCGCGGTGGGGGGCCTCCCCTATCCGGTCCTGGACGGCGAGCGGGCCCGGCAGGTCGTGGACGCCGTCGAGGGCCGGCTCTGGACGCCGCTCGGGCTGCGCTCCCTGGCGCCCGAGGAGGCTGGCTATCGGCCGCACTACGAGGGCGATCCCGTGGCACGGGACAGCGCCTATCACCAGGGCACCGTCTGGCCGTGGCTCCTCGGTCCCTTCGTGGAGGCTTGGGTGCGCGTGCGGGGGGGCGGCGTCCAGGCTCGGCTCGAAGCGCGCCGCCGTTTTCTCGCGCCGCTTCTCGACCACCTGGAATCGGCCGGTCTCGGCCACATCTCCGAGATCGCCGACGCCGAGCCACCCCACACGCCACGCGGCTGCCCGTTCCAGGCCTGGTCGGTCGGCGAGGCCTTGCGTCTCGACCTGGATCTCCTGGCCGTGCCCAACCGGGCTCGCGCGTCCGCGCCCCGGAGGGTTCGCGCATGAAACCCCCCGCGCGGGTGGTCATCCTCGGTGGCGGCTTCGGCGGCCTCTACGCCGCCCGGCATCTCGAGCGCCAGGCGCATGCCGGCGTGTCCCTCGACATCACGCTCGTGAGCCGTGACAACTTCCTCCTCTTCACCCCGATGCTGCACGAGGTCGCGGCCAGCGACCTGGACGTGACCCACATCGTGAACCCTCTCCGGAAGCTCATCCGGGAGTGCAAGCTCGTCGTGGGCGAGGTCGAGGAGATCGACCTCGAGGAGCGGCGGGTCGCCGTCTCCCATGCCGGCGGATCCCACCGCCACGATCTCCCGTACGAGCATCTCGTCCTTGCCCTCGGGAGCGTGACCAACTTCTTCGGCCTGCCCGGGCTGGCCGAGCGCGCGCTCACGATGAAGTCGCTGGCCGACGCGATCGGCTTGAGGAACCGCTTGATCTCGCTCCTCGAGGAGGCCGACTACGAGTGCGCGAGCGGGGATCGGAGCACGCTCCTGACCGTTCTTGTGGCCGGCGGCGGCTTCGCCGGCGTCGAGACCGTGGCGGCGGTGCACGACTTCCTCCACGACGCCGTGCGCCACTACCCGCATCTGTCGGAGGAGCTGATCCATGTCGTCCTGGTCGAAGCGGCTCCGGCGATCCTGCCCGAGCTGGGTCCGGAGCTGGGCGAGTACACGCGCCGTGTCCTCGGGGAGCGCGGGATCGACGTGCGCACCCAGACCGCCGTCCTGCGCGTGGAGGGGGACCAGGTCGTCCTCGGGGACGGCAGCGCGGTGCGGGCCGGAACGATCGTCTGGACGGCCGGGGTCGCGCCCAACCCGCTCGTGGCCGGCCTTCCCTGCGCCACCGAGCGCGGCCGGATCCGCGTCGATCCCATGCTGAGGGTCCCCGAATGGCAAGGGGTGTGGGCGCTCGGGGACTGCGCGGCCGTCCCGGACACGCGCCGGGGCGGGTTCCATCCGCCGACCGCTCAGCACGCTATCCGGCAGGCCAAGGTGCTGGCCGCGAACCTGGCCGCGAGTGAGCTCGTCCGGCCGCTCGAGCCGTTCCAGTTTTCGACCCTTGGACTCCTGGCCGCCACCGGCCGCCGGACCGGGGTCGCCCGGATGTTCGGCTTCTCGTTCTCGGGCTTCCTGGCGTGGTGGCTCTGGCGCTCCGTCTACCTGATGAAGCTCCCTCGCTTCGAGCGCCGGGTACGGGTCGTCCTCGACTGGACCCTCGACCTCCTCTTCTCCAAGGACCTGACCCAGATCCCGACCGAGAGGCCGGCCCTCGCTGCCCCGCTGCCCATGGGTGCCCCTCCGGCGCCCGTCGCGGAGCCTCTCCCGGCCTCCCGTCCCGTCTGAATTCCGGGAGCCCGGCGGGACCGGGAACCCGGGACCCCCGGAGATCATTCCAGACCGGGAACCCATCACGACAGGACACCGAGCATGACGAGCAACGGACACTACGACGCGATCATCATCGGGACCGGCGCCGGGGGCGGCACGCTCGCCTGGCGGCTGGCCCCCTCCGGAAAGCGGATCCTCCTCATCGAGCGCGGCAGCTACGTGCCGCGCGAGAAGGACAACTGGAGCACGCGGGCGGTCAACCTCGAGGGGCGGTACACCGCCAAGGACGTTTGGCGGGACGTCCAGGGGAAGCCCCTCCACCCGCATACCAACTACTGGGTCGGCGGAAACACGAAGTTCTACGGCGCCGCTCTCTTCCGCCTGCGCAGGGAGGACTTCGGCGAGATCCGACACCACGGCGGCGTCTCGCCCGCCTGGCCCGTCTCGTACGAGGACATGGAACCTTATTACGGGGAGGCCGAGCGGCTCTATCAGGTCCACGGCGAGCGCGGCGAGGATCCGACCGAGCCGCGCGCGACCGGGCCCTTCCCGCACCCGGCGGTGAGCCACGAGCCTCGGCTCCAGCACCTGGCCGAGGACTTCGCGGCGCAGGGGCTGAGGCCCTTCCACACACCGCTCGGGATCATGCTGGACGAGAAGAACCCGCGCGCGAGCCGGTGCATCCGGTGCTCGACCTGCGACGGCCATCCGTGCCTCGTGTACGCCAAGGCGGACGCGCAGGTCCTTTGTGTCGACCCCGCCCTCCAGCACCCCAACGTGACCCTTTTGACCGACGCGTACGTGTCGAAGCTCGAGACCAACGGGTCGGGGCGCGAGGTGGAACGCGTGGTCGTTCAGCGGAATGGCGCCCCCGAGACGTTCACGGCCGACGTGGTCGCGGTCGCGTGCGGGGCCATCAACTCGGCGGCCCTCCTGCTCCGATCCGCCAACGACAGGCACCCCAGCGGACTCGGGAACGGCTCGGACGTTGTCGGCCGCCACTACATGGGGCACGTGAACTCGGTCATGATGGCGATCTCGAAGTGCCCCAACCCGACCGTCTTCCAGAAGACCCTCTCGGTCAACGACTTCTACTTCGGATCGCCCGAGTGGGAGTACCCGATGGGCCACATCTCGTTCGTCGGGAAGCTCGATCGCGACACCCTGCGAGCCGGCGCACCCGCCATCGCGCCCGGCTTCACGCTCGAGGCGATGGCCACCCACTCGCTCGACTTCTGGCTCACCTCGGAGGATCTCCCGGATCCCGAAAACCGGGTCTCCCTCGACCGCGAGGGCAACATCGTCCTGGCGTACAAGCCGAACAACGAGGAGGGACACAAGCGGCTCACCTCGAAGCTCAAGGACCTCCTCCAGAAGCAGCGGGCGTGCCCCGTCCACGGACACGACTGCCACGTCGGCCTGTTCTCCCGCAACATCTTTCTGGGTCAGCGGATCCCGCTCGCCGGCGTGGCCCACCAGAACGGGACGATCCGCTTCGGCAACGATCCGAAGACGTCGGCCCTCGACCGGAACTGCAAGGCGCACGAACTCGACAACCTCTATGTCGTGGACGGGAGCTTCTTCCCCTCGTCGGGCGCGGTGAATCCGGCGCTCACGATCATCGCCAACGCGCTCAGGGTGGGCGACCACCTGCTGGAGAGACTGGGATGAACGAATTGCATCGTAACCGACCGGGCGGGGGATCCCACATGACCCTCTTCGCGGCTCATCGATCGCGTCGAATTCTCTTCCCGCACGCGATACCCATGCTCGGCACTCTGGCGGTGCTCGCTTCGCCCGGGGCCGTCGCGGCTCAAGTCACGGAAGATGCGCCGGGGCTGAGGCCGGTCGCGGTCGTCGACCTGCGGACGGCGGATGGCGTGGCGCTGGTCGGCGGCGCGTGGCGCTACCACGACGCTGCGATCGTCGAGGTCGATCACCAGGCGCCGGGCGCGGACCTGAGGCCTTCGGGCGACCCGATCCGTACCCACGATATCGAGCCCAAGGCGGGCGGCCTCGACTTCGACGACTCGGCGTGGGAGGTCCTGGAACCCACTTCTCTCGAGGGACGTCGCGGCACGGGACGGCTCTCGTTCAACTGGTACCGGATGCGCTTCACGATCCCCGAGCGGATCGGCGGCTTCGACCCGACCGGCTCGACGGTAGTCTTCGAGATCGTGGTCGACGACTATGCCGAGATCTGGATCGACGGGAAGCTCCCGGTCGCGTTGGGCCAGACCGGCGGGCCGCTCATCAAGGGGTGGAACGCCCCCAACCGGGTCGTCGTCGCGAGCGATGCCCGACCCGGCCAGACCGTCCAGCTCGCCGTCTTCGGCGCCAACGGTCCGCTCTCGGATCCGCCCGGCAACTTCATCTGGATCCGCTCGGCCACGCTCGAGTTCTATCCACCGCGTTTCGGCGCCGACCAGCGGATGGTCGAAGCCGAGATCGAAAGGCTGGACCCGGCCCTGGACGCCGCCGTCCCCCCCGGCGCGCGCGTCGAGCGGATCGGGTCCGGCTTCCTCTTCACCGAAGGGCCGGTATGGTCTCCCGACGGGTACCTGCTCTTCAGCGACCCCGACGCCGACCGGATCTACCGCTGGTCGCCGGACGGCCAGGTCTCCGTCTACCGCACGAAGAGCGGCTACGCCGGCTTCGACATCGGGGAGTACCGGCAGCCCGGCTCGAACGGGCTCGCCATCGACCCCGAGGGCCGGCTCGCGATCGCCGAGCACGGCCGCCGCCGCGTGGTCCGTCAGGAGCGGAACGGCGTCACGACCGTGCTCGCCGACCGCTACGAGGGGAAGCGCCTAAACAGCCCCAACGACATCGTCTACCGATCGGACGGGACGCTCTTCATCACAGATCCCTACTTCGGCCTCCCCAAGTTCACCGAGGATCCCGGCAAGGAGCTCCCCTTCAGCGGCGTCTATGCCCTCCACGAGGGCGAGCTCAAGCTCCTCACGGACGAGCTCCAAGGTCCCAACGGGATCGCCCTGTCGCCGGACGAGAAGACGCTCTATGTCGGCAACTGGGACGAGAAGCGGAAGGTCGTGATGGCGTACGATCTCGCACCCGATGCGAGCGTGTCGAACGGGCGCGTCTTCTTCGACATGACCGAGGCTCCGGGTGAGGACGCGATCGACGGCGTCAAGGTGGACCGTATCGGGAACCTCTATGTCTCGGGGCCTGGCGGTCTCTGGGTCATCTCCCCGGAGGGTCGTCATCTGGGAACGATCCGGACCCCGAACCACGTCCACAACATGGCGTGGGGCGACGCCGACGGGCGGACCCTCTACCTATGCGCCCGGAGCGAGCTCTACCGGGTCCGGCTGAACGTCGAGGGCGTCAGGACGATGCTGGCCGCCGCGGGGCGCTGACCCCAACGGTGCCGTCAGCCCATCCTAGGCGCACTTGACTTAGTTCAGGACTTAGTCTAATCTTGATTTCGTGACCACCGTGAACATCCACCAGGCCAAGACCCACCTGTCACGGCTCCTCCGTCGGGTCGCCGCGGGCGAGGAGATCGTGATCGCGCGGTCCGGCCAGCCAATCGCCCGTCTCGTGCCCATCGACAGCGGCCGGAAGTACCGGCTCGGAACGGATCAGGGCGCCTTCCAGGTGCCCGATGACTTCGACGAGCCCCTGCCGGAGGACGTGCTCGCCTCCTTCGAGGAGTGAGAGTCCTCCTCGACACGCATGTCTGGCTCTGGATGGTAGCGGAGCCCAAACGCTTCTCACCGGAGTCGGTCGCGCTCCTGCAGGACGGGAGCAACGAGCTCCTCCTCTCTGCCGCAAGCTCGTTCGAGATCGCGATCAAGTACACGCTCGGTAAGCTCCCATTGCCGGCTCCACCTCAGGAGTACGTCCCCGACCAGATTGCCAGGACGGGGGTGGCCCCGCTGGCGATCGAGCACGCGCATGCGCTTGCCGTCGCCGAGCTTCCCTTGCATCACCGGGACCCCTTCGACCGGCTCCTCATCGCCCAGGCGCAGTTGGAGGGACTCACGATCCTGACCATCGATCGCAGGATTGCCGCGTACGACGTCCCCATCCGCTGGGCCGGTCCGATCGGCTGAGCTGGCGTTAGCGTCCGGCCCGGCGCGGTCGAAGCGCGTCCGTCCGGCCTGGAGCAAGACGCGGATCGTTAACCACGACCCCCGTCGAGGCCGCTCGTGGGTCGTCCCGCGCGAAATGGATCTCCTGGGCGGAGAAGTAGATGGTCCGGTACGCGCGGATCGTCTTCCCGATCGGCAACCCTTCCTGACGGCGTGCGATCGCGCGCTCGAGCGCGGTCTCGAAGCTGCAATCGATCCAGAGCGACAGGTCGTAGTGGCTCCGGAGCTTCTCCTTCAGCAGGTAGATCCCCTCCAGCAGGATGACGTCGACGTCCTCGAACTCGTAGACGTGCTTCCGGTACTCGGTCGCGGTCTCCTCTGCGTAGTCGGCTTCCACCCGGATCGAGCGCCGGTCCCGCAGCGGCAGGACGAGCCGTGCGAACATCTCGTCGAAGCGGATCGCGTTGAGGTAGAAGTTCTCCGCGGGGTTCTCCGACGCGAAGCGGACCTGAGGCAGATTGAGCCACCCATCGATGTTGATCCCAGCGGCGCGGACCCCACGCTCCGAGAGCGCCTGCACCAGCCGGGCCGTGATCCACCCCTTGCCACAGCCGTCGATACCGGTGACCGCGACGAGGACGCTCCGGCTCGCGGCGGTCGAGCGGCGCGCCTCGAGGATCCCGTCGAGTGCGGCCCGAAGGTCCGGATCGGCTACTGCCATTAGGTCCGGAGCCGCGACGGTAGGTTCGCCCGCGTCCTGTCGCGTCGGGTTGGCCTGGGCCACGCGCCCGCGCCGATTCACCCCAGCGCGTAGCGCGGGAGCGTCATGACCAGCGACTGCACCCCCTCGGCCAGGGTGGGGTGGATCGCCTCGGCATCCACGATCGCCCGCGCCGAAGCGCCGGCCTGCATGAGGGTCACGAAGATGTGGATCAGCTCGCCCGCCTCGACGCCCACGATGGCGGCGCCCAGGACCCGCTCGGTCGCGGGGTCGAGCAGGACCTTCATCGTGCCCGACTTCTCGTCGAGCTCGATCGCGCGGGCGATCGACCCGAACGGGATCGTCGCCACCTCGTAAGCGATTCCCTTCTCCTTCGCCTCGCGCTCGGAGAGCCCCACCCGCGCCACCTGCGGATCGGTGAACACGCTGTAGGGAACGAGCCGCCCTCTCCGTCCGCGCCCGCTCTTCCCCTGCAGGATGTCGTACAGGATCCGGTGGTCGTCCCACGACGTGTGGGTGAACTGGGGCCCGCCGGTGACGTCGCCGGCCGCGTAGACGCCGTCGGCGCTGGTCCGATACCGGTCGTCGACCTTGATGAAGCCGCGCTCGTCGAGCTCAATTCCGGCGGCGTCGCAGCCGAGCGCCTCGGTGTTGGGGACCCGGCCCACGGCCACGAGGAGATGGGTGCCCTCGATCGGCGGGCCGTCCTCGAGATCGACCGCGACCCCACCCTTCGCCATGGCCGCCCCGACGGCCTTCCGCGCTCCCTCACGCCGCGACACACCCTTGGCCGCGGCGTCCAGCCGGAGCGCGATCCCCTCGTCCCGGAAGACCCCTTCGATCGCTTCCGAGACGTCCTCATCCTCGCGGTCGAGGAGGTGCGGGCCACGGTTTACGATCGTGACCTCGCTCCCGAAGCGGCGGAACATCTGGCCGAACTCGCAGCCGATGTAGCCGCCGCCGAGGACGACGAGATGGCCTGGCAGCTCCCTGAGCTCCATGATCGAGGTGCTGTCGAGCCAGTCCACGGTCTCGAGCCCCGGGATCGGCGGGATCGACGGGCGGGCGCCCGCGTTCACGACCACGACGTCGCCGTGGTGCCGATCGCCGTCGATCTGGATCTCCCGCGGGCCGAGGAACCGCGCCTGGCCTGCCACGAGCGTCAGGCTCTCGGTCTTTTCAAGCTTCCCACGCAGCCCGTTACGGAACGAGCGGACGATCTCGTCCTTGCGGTCGACCACGGCGCCGAGATCGACGCGCACGCCCTGGACGCGTACTCCGAGACGCGCCGCTCGCCGCGCCACGTGGGCCGCGCGGGCGCTCGCCACCATCGTCTTGGTCGGCGTGCAGCCGTGGTTGACGCAGGTGCCGCCGACGTGCGCCCGCTCGACGAGGAGGGTCTGCTTGCCGTCGGCGGCCAGCCGACGGGCGAGGGGCGAGCCGGCCTGGCCGGCCCCGATGATGATGACGTCGTAATCCATGCTGCCTCCGCGGGGATTCTGGATGAGGTATCGTGACGCGACCCCGGGCCCTCGAGGAACCAGCGCCCGAGCCGACCTTACCGTCGTGCCCGCCCGGCCGCTACTCGCATCCCGCGCCGGCGATCCGCATGACATGCCCATCCGGATCACGGACCAGGAACGCCTCCCGAAACCCCAGCTCGTCGCCGGGCAGGGTCACGAGCCCGGCCGAGACGAACTCCGCGCCGGCCGAGCGCAGGCCGCTCGCGACCGCCCCAGGGTCGCAGGCATCGAGGGTCGTCTCCCAGTGGAAGAGGTCGCTGGCGCGCTCGTCCTCCGGCATCGGCCGGCCGTCGGCGGGCGTCAGATAGTCCAGGAACTCGATCCCGGGGCCGCTCGGAGCGCGGAGGCCGGTGATCCGGAGCCGGGCCCCGCGCACGGCGTTCAGCCGCTCCTGCTCGGGGCCGTAGTTCTCGCTCTCCCCGGCAACGCGAAAGCCCAGATGGTCCCGGTAGAAGGGAAGGCTCCTCTCCGTGTCGTCGACGACGATCGCGGTGTGGTCGATCCCGAGAAAGAGGCGACCCGTCGACTGCCGCCAGCGCGGATCTCCCTTGCCTTCGGGAAACGAGATGATCTCCAGCACGTGACCGTCGGGATCGCGGAAATAGAAGGCCTCGATCCCGCCCGCGTTCGGATTCCAGTCGGGAAGTCGTTGGGGCCCGGAGGATACGTGCTCGACCTTGTGCTCGCGGAGCCTCCGGTAGGCCTCATCCATGTCGCGGACGACGATCGCGATGTGCTGGAACCATCGGTCCTGACTGCGGAACTCGATCGGGATCGGACGCCCGCGCGGAGCTAGGTACTCGGTGAGCTCGATCTCCTCCGCCCCGAGCCGCATCCGGACCTTCCGCATCCGGACGGGGAAGACACCATGAAGGGATTCATACTCGGCCCCCGCGAGCTCGACGTCGGTGACCGTCTCGAAGGTGAGCACATCCGAGAAGAACGCCACCGAGCGATCCATGTCGGAGACCGTGAACCCGACCGTGGCGACGCGCTCGACCGCTGTCAGGCCGCCGTCGCCGCCCGGCGTCTGACCGGGAAGCAGGCTGGGGGCGAGCGCGCCCGCCAGGTAGATGACGCGACAGAGACGCCGCGGGCCGACCCGACGCATCCTCATGGCGCGCCCTTCAACGACGCGCCCGTCACCGCCGCATCCCCCAAGGGCGAAGGCATCGTCCCGTAGGCGCACCGAAAGATGCAACGTTGGTCATTGTCGTGGTGGAGCTTGGCGCATCGTACCCTATCCCGACCCCGCGCCCGCAGGTAGATCTCGGCGGCGAGGAGCATCCCGATTGGCGGCGCGGTGAAGTAGACCCAGAGGGCCATCCAGAGCCCGCCCGGCAGCGCCGAGGCGAAGCTGCGCGCGGGGTTCATGCTCATCCCGCTGACCGGCGCCTCGATGGCGATGTAGGTCGCAACGAGGACGCCGGCGAAGAGGCCCGTGAACCGGGCCAGCCGCCGGGCGTTCGTGGCCGACAGAATGACCAGCATGAGCAGAAACGAGATTGCGGCCTCGGCCAGGAAGGCTGCCTCCGGTCCCGCCTGTCCCGGGAGGGTAGCGACGTAGCGAACCGGCGGCTCCGCGAAGGCGGCCCCCATGAGCGCCGTGACCACCAGCACGCCCGCTGCGCCCCCCGCGAACTGCGCCGCCATGTAGGCCACCGCATCCCGCGGGTCGATCTTCCCCAGACGCGCAAAGGTCAGCGTGACGGCCGGATTGATGTGGGCGCCCGACCGTTTCCCCCACCGGGAGTAGATGATCGCCACGGCGGTCGACCCCATGGCCAGCCCCATCAGCGCACGGCGGACGAAGGGATCGGGGAGGGCCTGCCGCGCCGGCGAGCCGGGATACTCGAGGAGCGTCCCGAACACGCCGGCCGAGACCATGAAGGCGGCCAGGCCCAGCCCTTCGATCAGATACTCCGGCCAGTGATCGCCGAGTCGGCGTTCCATCATGCGCGACCGTTGCGAACCTCAACGTAGACCTTGATGGCGTCCTTCGCCTCGGTGAGGAGCCGGATCATCTCACCGTATCCCTCGAGGCCGTCGACGCGGTGGGTGAGGAGACGCGACAACCAGCCCGGCCAGAACGACTCCGCCATCGCCAGGTCGGATACCCCGCGCTCGAAGTCGACGCGCGCGGCGTTGACGCTCCCCACCACCACCTTGTTCCCCAGGACGAAGCTCTGCAGGATGTGGTCGGCGTGAACCATGTCGGCCTTGCGGTCGCCGCCGGCGATCCCCGTGAGGACCAGGACCCCGTTCCTCCCCAGACGCTCCATGGCCTCGAAGACGAGCGGGCTGAATCCGGTCGCCTCGATCATGAGATCGATGCTGCCGTGGTCCTGGACGACCTGCTTGAGCGGCGTGTCGGCGCTCACGTATCGGGCACCCACCGCCTCGGCGAGGTCGGCGTTCCGGTTCGGCTTCTTCGCCAGGGCGTAGGTGATCACGTCGAGGCCGCGGACCCTGAGCGCCATCGTGGCGATCAGGCCCAGGGGCCCTGCGCCGAGCACGATCGCCCGCCGCGGCCGCCACACGCCGAGCCGGCGCTGGATCGAGTACGCCTGCCGGATCGCCTTCTCGGCCACCGACGTGGGCTCGAGCAGGACCCCCACCTCCTTGAGGCCCTGCGGAACACGGATCGCGTAGTCCGCGTCGTCGACCACCATCTCGGTCAGGTAGCCGTGGCGGCGGCTGATTCCGCGTTCGAAGTACGTGTCGTCGGTGGTGAAATCCTGCTGGCCGATCCGGTCGTAGATGGACCCTCCGGGCCGGCGCACCATGAACACGACGTAGTCGCCGGGGGCGAGCTCGGTCACTTCGGGGCCCACCGCCTCGACCCGGCCGAAGCTCTCGTGCCCCAGGACCAGGATGTCGGAGCCCTCCGGCGCGGCACCGTACTCGCCTGCGTTGATCTCGCGGTCGGTCGCGTCGACCCCGACCCGGAGAATCCGGGCGAGGACACCGCGGCCCCCCGTAACGTCGCTGACGCTGGGCGGGGGGAGTTCGGCGAGGTGGATGCTGCCCGCTTCCCCCGGACGGACGGCGATCGCCTTCACGGCGTCCCGGATGCCAGGGCGGCCGGCCTGATCGTCACGCGGACGACCTGCTCCACGGCAGGATAGGTGAAGTCGTCGTCCACGAGGCGCACGGTTCCGCCTTCGGCGGCGCCCGTGTTGGGGGCCTTCTGGCGGGGCGCCTGGTCGGGACCCGCGCCCGGTTCCTGGTTGCTTTCCGTGCCAGCGTCCCACAGGACCAGCCGGCTCGTGACCTCACCGGAGAACGGCTGGCCGGCGGCGTCGAAGAGATCGAGGCCGGCCCCCTCCGGGGCATAGAACAGGTCGTTCGATTGCCCGAACATCATGGCCAGCGTCAGGCGCTGGCCCCGGGCGGCCATGAGATCCACGTGGTAGGCCTTGCCGGGCGTGATCGGACCTGCCTCGGCGTCCCCCATCGGGACGTTCACGAAGCCGCCGGCGACGACGCCGTCGGCCCCCTGGAGGGCCGCGGCGAGAACGGAGGGGTCGCCGTCCTCGGCCAATTGCTCGAGCCCGTCGCCGCGGTCCGCCTGCCCGGTCGTGAAGATCGGATCCGGGCTCGTGTGGACGACCCACAGGACGGGCGCGGTCGGCGCCGGTGCGGAGGTGCCGTCCGAGAGCTGGAGCGTGGCCGGCGTGGACACGTTCTCGATGTGCACGGCGAAGCTTTGCGGAGCCGCGGGAGAAGCCTGGGCCATGGTGTCGGCGGGAGGCGTTTCCTCGGGAGCCGGTTCCCCGGCGCAAGACAGGGTGGCGACAGCGACGAGAACGAGCGAGCTGACAGGGCGATCCATGGCTTTCTCTCCGTCTGCGAGGGTCGACGCTGCAGGGCATACCGCGTCCCGATCCCAGGTGGGGACCAGAGCATCGGTCGACCCGGCCGTTCGCCGGGGGTCATCCTCATCAATGCGGGTGTGCGGGAGGCCGGTTCCCAAGGGGAGTGATTTGACGCCGTCCTCGGGAATCGTATATGCTCTACGCCCTTGGACAGGCAGGCATGAAGGCCCCCGTTCCCGCCAGCGAATCCGCCCGACTCGAAGCCCTCAGGCGATACCATATCCTCGATACGTCGTCGGACGACGACTTCGATGTCCTCGTCGCGCTCGCCGCACGCATTTGCGGGACGCCGATCGGGCTGGTGTCCCTGGTCGACGCCGATCGGCAGTGGTTCAAGGCGCGGATCGGGCTGGAATCCGCCGAGACGCCCCGAGACGTCTCGTTTTGCGCCCACGCGATCCTGGGCTCCGAACTTTTTGTCGTGCCGGACGCCACAGCGGACGCTCGCTTCGCCGACAACCCTTTTGTGACGAGTGATCCTCACATCCGGTTCTACGCCGGCGCCCCTCTGGTCACACCCGATGGTCATGCCCTGGGAACCCTGTGCGTGATCGATCACGAGCCGCACGATCTCTCCCCGCACCAAGCACAGGTGCTCCGGGCACTCAGCCGTCAGGTGGTGAGCCTCCTCGAGCTGCGACGCACACGGAAGGATCTCGAGCAGGCGCTCAACGACATGCAGGGTGTCGAGGAGGCGCAGCGAACGAGTCAGCAGCTCCAGACCCGGATGATCGAGTCGAGCCGCGACTGCATCAAGCTCCTCGACGCCGACGGCCGCCTGCTCTCCATGAATCAGGGCGGCATGGAGATCCTCGAGATCTGCGATTTCGAGCCCCTTCGCAACACCTTCTGGCTCGACTTCTGGGAGGGTCCGCACCGCGAGGCGGCCAGCCGGGCGTTGGAGGAAGCGAAACGAGGAGGGGTGGGCCGGTTCGTAGGATTCTGCCCGACGATGGGCGAGAAGCCGATGTGGTGGGACGTGGTCGTGAACGCCATCGTCGACGCGCAGGGACGACCGGAACAACTGCTGGCGATCTCCCGCGACGTCACCGAGCGCGTTCGCAGCGAGCGGACGCTCCGGGCGATCAGCGAGGGGACAGCGGCGGCGACTGGGGACGATTTCTTCCGCTCCCTAGTGCGCCATCTCGCCATGGCCCTCGACGTCCGCTACGCGTTCGTCGCCGAGTGCCTCGATGCCGGCCGGAGCCGTGCCCGGACGCTCGCCTTCTGGAATGGGAACGAGGTGGGGAGAGACTTCGAGTACGACCTCGAAGGCACCCCCTGCCAGACGGTCGTAGGAGGACAGATCGCCTATCACCCCAGTCAGCTGCGGTCGCTGTTCCCGGAGGACCAGGCACTGGTCGAGCTGTCGGCCGAGAGCTACCTCGGGCTCCCCCTCCTGGACGCCCAGGGTCGTGTCATGGGACATCTCGTCGTCATGAACGACCGGCCGATGGAGGAGATGCCCCGACTCCTGGCCGTCCTCAAGGTGTTCACCGCCCGGGCAGCGGCCGAGCTCCAGCGAGTGCGCGCCGACGATGAAGTCCGTGCTTTGAATCGGGAGCTCGATTCCCTCCTCGCCATGAACCGCGCCATCGGACGGCACCTGGACCGCGACGAGTTGTTCGGAGCGCTGGCCTGGTCTTTGAGATCGCTAGTGCCCACGGATCGCTTCGGCATCGAGTTGCCGATCGAGGGCGACAAGCTGCAGGGACACATCCTGATCGCGCGGACGGCTCAGGCGGAGCCGACCCAGCCCACCGTGTTGCCGGCGGCGGGCACCGCCTGCGACTGGGTGATACAGCGCCGCGAGTGGGTAATCACCGGTTCGCGGGACGAGCTCCGCGAGTCCTTTCCCGTGACTTTCGATGTGATGCTGCAAGAGGGCATGGAGTCTCTATGCGCTATGCCTTTGGTCAGCGGCGATCGGAGCCGAGGCGCGCTTTTCTTCATGGCAGCCGAGAAGGGAGCGTATGAGAACGTACGCCGGACGTTCCTCGAGCAGGTGGTCGGCGCGGTGTCGGTGGCGCTGGGCGATTGCCTCGCCCATGAGGAACTGCGCCGACTGCGCGACCGCCTCGAAGCGGAGAACGTCTACCTGCAGGAGGAGATCCGAACCCAGCACGGATTCGAGGAGATCATCGGCCAGAGCGTGGGCCTCAGGCGCCTGCTGGCCCAGGTCGAGCAGGTCGCTCCGACCGACGCGACGGTGCTGATCACCGGCGAGACGGGGACGGGGAAGGAGCTGCTCGCGCGCGCCATCCACGCGCTGAGCCCTCGCCGGGAGCGGCCTCTCGTCGTGGTCAACTGCGGGGCGATTTCGGCGGGGCTCGTCGAGTCGGAGCTTTTCGGCCATGAGAAGGGCGCCTTCACCGGCGCCACCGCGCGGAAGGTGGGGCGCTTCGAGCTCGCCCACGGCGGCTCGATCTTCCTGGACGAGATCGGCGACCTGCCCTTGGATCTCCAGGTCAAGCTCCTGCGGGTGCTGCAGGAGGGAGAGATCGAGCGCGTCGGCGGGACAGCCACGATCCGGGTCGACGTCCGCGTCATCGCCGCCACGAACCGGGACCTCGCCGAGGCGGTCGGTGAAAGCCGCTTCCGCTCCGACCTCTTCTACCGGCTGAACGTATTCCCCGTGCACGTGCCGGCCCTTCGCGAGCGCCGCGAGGACATTCCGAGCCTGGCGCGCTACTTCCTGCTGAAGGAGGGACCGCGGCTCGGGAAGGCGCTGAAGCGGATCCCCCAGAGAACCATGAACGCCCTCGTGGCATACGATTGGCCGGGCAACGTGCGCGAGCTGAGGAACGTGATCGAGCGTTCGATCATCACCTCAGCCGGTGACGGGCTGGAGCTCGGCGACTGGGTGACCGGGGCCGCGCGGCCCGCCGACGTCACCGCGATCCGCGCTCCCATCGACGGAGATCGCACGCTGGCCGAGGTCGAGCGGGATCACATCTTCGAGACCCTCCGCCGCGCTGGGTGGGTGGTCAGCGGCCCGCGGGGCGCGGCGGCTCTCCTGGGACTGAAGCCCACCACGCTCGAGGCGCGGATGAAGAAGCTGGGGATCGCCCGCCCCCATATCGTCTGAGCCTTCACGCCTCGCGGCGGACGGGTCCGCTCCCGGGCCCGCCCGTCTCCCATCATGTTGGGAACGTCACGAAATAGTGGGAACGCCTGACCTGCGAGCCACACCCGTCCGTCCCCCACCCTCCAGTCGTAACCCTTTGCAGGAAAGGCCATTACGGACCCCACCCGGGCTCTGGCACGCGGGCTGCCTTAGTGAAGGCCGGCCCCGCGACACGGCGGAGACGAAAGGAGAGCCCGAGCCACATGCTCCGCATCACCCCCATCGCCAGCCAGGACAACCGGGTTGCCCTCCAGGTCGAGGGACGGATCGTCGGCGAGGACACGCTCCTCCTCGAGCGCGAGTGCTGGGCGATCCAGGGCGGCGGCTCGAGCGTGCGCCTGGACCTCGCCGGCGTGCGCTATGTGGATCGCTCGGCCATCCGGCTCCTCAAGGCGCTCCAGCAGCAGGGACTCGAGATCTCGGGGTGCTCCCCGCTCCTTCGGGAGATCCTCGCCGACGGAGACCCCCGATGACGACCGCGGCCCGCTCCCGACGCGCGCTGACTCCGGCGGAACGGCGCACCTTCGAGACCCTGCTGGACCAGGTCCTTCCGCGCGCCTACTCGGCCGCCCTTCACCTGACGCGCGACCCGATCGACGCCGAGGACGTCGTCCAGGAGGCCGCGCTGCTGGCCTTCCGCGGCTTCGATGGCTTCCAGCCGGGATCCAACTTCAAGGCGTGGTTTCTCAAGATCCTCACCAACGCCTTCCTCATGCGCTGCCGCAAGAACAAGAGGGCGGCATCCACCGTGTCGATCGACGACACGCCCGAGCTTTATCTCTACGGCCGGACCGCTGAGGCCGGAATGCACAAGGACGATCCTGACCCTGCGCGCACGTTTCTCAGTCGCCTCGACGCCGAGAAGGTGAGCTCCGCCATCCTCGCGCTGCCGCTCCAGTACCGCGCGGTAGCGACGCTCTACTTCGTCGAGGATCTCTCGTACGCCGAGATCGCCTCGATGCTCGGCTGTCCGGTGGGGACGGTACGCTCACGGCTCCACCGGGCGCGCGCGCTGCTCCAGCGCGAGCTGTGGGGAATCGCCGTGGACCACGGCCTTGTTCCGGCGGTGCTCTCGGAACCCTCGCTCGCCCAGCCGTCATTCTAGCCTCCGACAGCGGGTTGCCGGTTCGCGGCACTCCGCGACCGCCCCATCGCGCCCTCTGCGCGACGACACGATGCCTCACGGAGGAACGGATGATGAGATCGCACAGGATCATCACGGTCGCCCTGCTCCTGACCGGGGTTGCGAACCCCGCCTGGTCGCAGGTCGTCACCAAGCGCTCGCTCACCCTGGACGGGGCCCGGCAGGTGATCGCTGCGGCACGGGCCGCGGCAGAGGCCAAGGGAGCGCCGGGCGGTGTGATCGCCGTCGTCGACGACGGCGGCAACCTGATCGCCCTCGAACGGCTGGACGGCACCTTCGCGGCCGGCGCTACGATCTCGATTGGCAAGGCGCGGACGGCCGTGCTCTTCAAGCGGCCCACCTCGGTCTTCGAGGAGATCATCAGAAACGGCCGGACGCCCATGGTGGCCCTCCCCGACGCGTTCTTCACTCCCCTCCAGGGCGGGGTACCCGTCGTCGTGGACGGCGAGATCGTGGGCGGTGTCGGCGTGAGCGGCGCGGCGAGTGCGCAGCAGGACGAGGAGCTGGCGATCGCCGGAGCCCAGGCTCTGGGATCGCTCACGACCGCCGCCTCCTCGACGGGGGAGGTCACCTACATCGGAAGGGACGCCGTCTCGGCCGCCTTCGCGAAGGGAGCTGTTCTGCTCGACAGCGGCCGCTACATGGTCCACGCGAGCCATCGGGACAGCGCGGGGATGGCCGAGGTCCACGCCCTCGACACCGACATCATCTACGTCCTGAAAGGCGAGGCCACTTTCGTGACGGGGGGCAGCGTCGTGGACGGCACGACGACCGCCGCCAACGAGATCCGGGGGGCCTCGATCGAGGATGGTGCCACGCGCCGGCTCGTGCCGGGGGACGTGGTTGTCGTCCCCAACGGGACGCCGCACTGGTTCCAGGAGGTCGCGGGGCCCTTCGACTACTACGTCGTCAAGGTGCGCTGACCATGGCGGCTCCCGTGTTTCCCCGCACGGTGGACCTGAATCCGCGGGAGGTCCCGAATTGCCTGACCCCGGTCCTGCGGCAGCGTGTCCGCGCGTGGATCGCCGCCGGGGTTTCCGCGCCGTGTGAACCGGGGCGAAACGGGATCGAGGACCGGCCATCGACACGGACCCCACCACCCGCGATCGAGCCGGCGCCAGCCGGGCACGGTGACGTCCAACGCAGCCTGGGGTGAAGAGGGCTCTGCTCTCTTCTTGACGCGCTCCTCGCATCCGCAGTACGCTCGAATGACCTCCTCACCCATTCGACTCCCGGGAGGTCTGCTCGCATGCTGGCACCCGCTCTTCCATCCAACGAGGCCGACCGGCTCGAAGCGCTCCGCAGCTACGGGCCCATCGAGCCGGTCCCGGACCCGGACTTCGACGATCTCGCCCTGCTGGCCGCGGAGATCTGCGACACGCCGATCGCCCTGGTCACGCTGGTCGACGAGGATCACCAGTGGCTGAAAGGCCGCACTGGGACGGCTCTGACGCAAACGTCCCGCGAGGTTTCGTTCTGTGGGCACGCGATCCTCGGAACGGACCTGTTCCTGGTCCCCGATACCGCTCTGGATGAGCGCTTCGCGGATAACCCGCTCGTGGTCGGGGACCCGAACATCCGTTCCTACGCCGGCGCGCCCCTCATCACGTCCAACGGCTTCGCACTCGGCACGGTCTGCGTGATCGATCGCCAGCCGCGCTTTCTCACCGCCCAGCAGTCGAAGGCCCTCCATGCCCTGAGCCGCCGTATCGTGGCCCTCCTGGAGCTACGGCGGGCTCAGTCGGACCTGAAGCAAGCCGTCGACGAGCTGCGGGCCTCCCGGCCGGTCCGGGGCGGCGCCATCTAGCCCATGGCCGATCGCTTCTGGCTCGTCAAGTCGGAACCCTCCACGTACTCGATCGACGATCTGGAGCGGGACGGCTCGACGGAATGGTGGGGGGTTCGCAACTACAAGGCGCGAAACTACATGCGGGACACGATGCGCGTCGGCGACGGAGTCCTGTTCTACCACTCGAACGCCGATCCCCTGGGGGTCTACGGGCTCGCAGAGGTGGCTTCGGAGGCACACCCCGATTCCAAGCAATTCGAGAAGGATCATCATTATTACGATCCCGACTCGGATCCCCAGAACCCCACCTGGTGGTGCGTGGACCTGCGTCACGTGAAGACCTTCGCCGAACCGGTCACCCGCGAGCGGATGAAGGTGGCCCGGGGTCTCGAGAAAATGTCCGTCCTCAAGCGCGGGAACCGGCTCTCGATCACGCGGGTCGAACCCGCCGAGTACGAGATCGTTCGCCGGCTGGCGGGCTCCTGAGGCCCTTGCTTCGGCCGCCGCTCCAGGTCTAGACTGCCGGCCATGGTCCGTCCGGTTTGCTTCGCTCCGGCCCTGCTCCTGCTGGGAACTCTCTTGATCCTCCCGTCGCGGGTGGAGGCCCAGGCGGTCGTCGTCGACGAGCCGACCACGGTCGTCGCTGCCTCGGAGGACGCCCAGCGCCAGGCTATCCTGGCCGCCCTCGACCGCGCCGAGGTGCGACGGGTGGCGGACACGGCCGGTCTCGACCTGGACGCCGCCCGCGGCCGTGTCCAACTCCTCGAGGGTGAACCCCTGGCACGGGCGGCCGGCCAGGCCCGGGAGGTGGAACGGCGGCTGGCCATCGACGGGTACATCTCCTCCACGACGCTCATCATCCTCCTCGTCCTCACCATCCTTCTCATCGTTCTGCTCCAATCGTAACCTGGTCCATGGTGGCGCCGGCCGGAGGTCCCATTGACCCTGCCTCGGGGCGGGGCATAGACTCGAACGACCGACGAACGAGACGCCCCCAACCCCCAGGAGGTGGCACGATGCGACGACTGTCGTGGGCCGTGACGATCACGCTGGTGCTTGTCGCCGGCGGGACCGGAACGGCGCTCGCTCAGCATGAATCCGTTCAGGTCGCTCAGCCCGATCCGCAGACGGCCGACCGGCAGGCGGTGCGGGACTTCCTGGGGCGCGAGGAGGTCCAGAAGGTGGCGCGGACATCCGGCGTCGATCTGAGCGACGCGGAGCGGGGGCTCCTGGCCCTCGACGGCGAGCGGCTCTCGCGCGCCGCGGACCAGGCGCGGGCCATCGATCGCGAGCTGGGGGCCGCGCAGGGCGAAATCCGCCTCTCGGCGACGGTCGTCATCATCATCCTGCTCTTGATCATCATCATCGTCGTGGCCGCCTGATCCGGACCCACGGACCGGGGTCGCTCCGGACCCCGGTCGACCGCCAGGGGACGGCAGAGGCCCGACCCCCGAGGGAGTGACGGAGCGCAGCATGACCGCCAGGCTTTCCACAGGTCGCTTCTACGGCGAGACCCTTCGCCGCCGACGTTCTGACCGATTCACGGTCAGCGAGGTGCGTTTTCCGGGCGGGTTCCGTATCCCCGAGCACTCCCACGAGCGACCCATCGTGAACTTCGTGCTGGCGGGGGGCTACACCGAGTACTGGAGCGGTCAGCGGCGCGAATGCCGGTCGGCGGAAACCCTCTTCCATCCGGCCGGGCTCGTGCATTCCGAGCGCTTCTCAGGGGTGGGCGCACGTTGCCTGGCGATCGAGTTCGATCCGGACGGGCTGGGCCTCGACCCGGATGCGACGCTGCCCTCCGGCACGGCGGTCTTCCCGCCCGGCCGCTGGGCTTGGATCTCGGCGCGTCTGCTCAAAGAGCTGCGGACCGCCGACGACCTGTCCCTGCTCGTCGTCGAGGGCCTCCTGCTCGTCCTCCTCTCGGGCGTCGCCCGACGCCTCCGGAGCGGAACCGCCCCCGAGTTCGTGGGGCGGGCCCACGAGCTCCTCCACGACCGCTTTGCCGAGCCGATCCGGATCGCCGATATTGCCCTCGAAGTCGGGGTCCATCCCAGCTCTCTCGCCCGAGCCTTCCAGCGCCACTACCGCTGCACCCCCGGCGAGCTCGTCCGCGGGTTGCGGATCGAGCTGGCGAGCCGGCTGCTGGCGCGGCCCGATCTCTCGCTCGCCACGATCGCGCGCGAGGCCGGCTTCAGCGACCAGAGCCACTTCAGCCGCACCTTCAAGCGCGCCACGGGGATGACGCCAGGCGCGTTCCGCTCGCTCGTTTCCAGGAACTGACCGCCGCTCCGCTTGAAGCGGGGCACATACAGTTCATTCCGGGCAATTCTGTTCAAGATGCAATCCAGGCCCCCCTGCAATCGTTCTCCCTGTGTACCCCTCCCATCGACCCCTCACCCGGAGAGGTACGTGCGGCATGAGCTCTCGTGTTACTTGTTTCGACCTGCGACGCGCGCTGGTGGTCGTGGCTCTCGCCATCGCCGCGTGCAGCGGTAGCGGCGGCGGGACCGAAATGACGGGCCCCGGACCCGGTCCCGGTCCCGGTCCCGGACCGGATCCCCCACCCAACCCGAATCCCAATCCTCCCCCGCCGCCGGGTGGCATGGTGGTCGAGGTGCAGCTGATCAACTCGACCCTCCGGTTCGATCCGGCCGAGCTGACGATCGCCCCCGGCACCACGGTTCGCTGGGTGCATCAGGCCGGCTCGCTCTTCCACACCGTCACCCCGGAGGGGCACGACGAGTGGCAGGAGGCAGGCAGAAGCTCCCAGGGAGTCGTCCTCGAGCACACCTTTCAGACGGCCGGGGAGTTCCCCTACTTCTGCGAACCCCACCGGTCGGCCGGAATGGTGGGCTCGGTCTCCGTCGAATGACGGGGGTTCACCCGAGGGCGGGTGGATCCAGACTGCGGATCCGCCGCGGTCTGCTGGCCGTCCTGGCTGGGCTGGCCGTCCTGGCCGGGCTCACCTTCGCGCCGGCCCCGGCCGACGCCCAGTCCCTCCTCACCCGTTCGCCCAACCTGGGCGGGACGACCGTCCCCCGTCCGCGGACCTCGGAGTTCACCTTCCTCCACCGGTTCGAGCTGATCGGAGAAGACGAGAAGAAGATCCAGAACTACCCGACGTTCGTGCTCGCCGTAGGGCTGCCGGCCGGCTTCGCGCTTGGTACGACCTACGCTTCCAACTCGGAGCTGGGGGCGGGGACCCCGAACGAGTGGGAGCCGTGGGTTCGGGCGCGATACGCTCTCGGTGAGCGGCTCGACCTGGCCGGGACGGCCGCCTACAACACGGCGACCGAGAGCGTGAACGGCGAGCTGTCCGGACGCCTGCGGGCCGGACCGGTCTCCCTCCTGGGCGTCGCGCGGGCCTTCTCGTCCGCGTACGGCGCGAACGAGGCCGAAGCCGCGCTCGGCGCGGGGCTCCTCCTCCACCTCACCCCACGCCTCGCGGTCGGCGGCGACGTGGCGCGGGTCGTGTCCGCCGACACGCTTCCCAGCGCCTGGAGCGGGGGAGTCCACATGGCGATCCCCGGGTCGCCGCACACCCTCGGTTTCGTGGTCTCGAACGTCGGCGCGACGACGCTGGAGGGAGCGAGCCGGGGATTCGAGGACGCCGAGGGCGACACCAACCTCAGGTACGGTTTCGCCTTCACGATGCCGCTGGGCACCTTCTCACAGTGGTCGCGCATCTTTCACGGGCAGGAGGACGTGGCGGGAGAGAGCGTCATCACGATCCTCGACTTCGCCTTCGCCCCGGCCGAGATCCGCGTGCGTCCCGGGCAAACGGTCCAATGGGTCAACGACGATCCGGTGGCGCACACGGTGACGGCCGATGACGGAACCTTCGACTCGGATCTCCTCGAGAACGGGGAGGGCTTCTCCCGGCGGTTCGACCGGCTGGGGAGGTACGCCTACCACTGCACGCCCCACCCCTTCATGACCGGAATCGTCGTGGTGGAAGACGGCTGATCCCGGAGGACGGCGGACGTTTCCGCGCCGTTCGGGGGACGGCGGGCTCGATCGTTGACCATCGACGTGGATCGGGTTGCGTGCGGCCCGCGCCCGGATAGGTTCCCGTTGTGCGCCTCCGTGCCCTGCCCCCGTTCATGCTCGCCGCGATCACGGGCCTGCTCTTCGCGCTCCCACCGGCGTCGGGGCAATCGGAAAGTGGATCGGCCGCATCGACCACCTTCCGGCCCCCGGACTCCCTGGCGGTCGGGCGCGCCTTGCGCCTCCTCGACGAGGTCCCGCTGGTCGACGGCCACAACGACCTGCCGTGGCAGATCCGCGAGAAGGCCGCCGGCGATTTGGACTCGCTGGACATCGCCGAACCTCAGCCCGGGCTCCACACCGACCTCGAGCGGCTCAGGCAGGGCCGCGTGGGCGCACAGTTCTTCGCCGCCTACGTCCCTTCCGAGCTCATCGCCGCCGGTGCCACACGGTTCGCGCTCATGCAGATCGACCTGATCCACCGCCTGGTCGACCGCTACCCTGACACCTTCGTGTACGCCACCACGGTCGCCGACATCGAGCGCGCTCATGCGGGGGGCCGGATCGCGGCGCTGATCGGCGTCGAGGGCGGCCATGCGATCGAGGGGTCGCTGGACGTCCTGCGGACGCTCTACGACCTCGGAGCCCGGTACATGACGCTGACCCACTGGAAGAGCACCGCGTGGGCCGATGCCGCCACCGACCGCCCCCTCCACCAGGGGCTGACCTCCTTCGGCGAGGATGTCGTCCGCGAGATGAACCGGCTCGGGATGCTGGTCGACCTGAGCCACGTCTCCGACTCGACGATGATGGACGCGCTTCGTATCACCGAGGCGCCGGTCATCTACAGCCACTCTTCGGCGCGTGCGCTGGCCGGTCACGCGCGGAACGTCCCCGACGCGATCCTTCCGGTGGTCGCCGAGAACGGCGGCGTCGTCATGGTCAACTTCTCTCCCGGCTTCATCAACGAAGAGACCCGTCTCCATACCGAGCGCGGCGAAGCCCTCATCGACAGCCTGCGGATCGCGTTCTCCGGTGATTCGGCGCGAGTCCGCGAGGCATTCAAGGCCTGGCTCGAGGAGAACCCGGCCCCGAGGGCCACCCTTTCCCAGGTGGCCGACCACGTCGACCACATCGTCGACGTCGCGGGGATCGACCACGTCGGCCTGGGGTCCGATTACGATGGGATCGACCATGTCCCGGTGGGTCTGGAGGACGTGTCGCGCTTCCCCGACCTCCTCGCCGAGCTCCTAGACCGGGGCTACTCGGACGAGGACATCCGCAAGCTGGTGGGTCTGAACTTCCTGCGCGTGATGCGCGAGGCCGAGGCCGTGTCCGAGCGCCTTCGGGAGGAGCGCGAGCCGTACGTGGGCACGATCTCCCCCGAGATCCCGCCGGAGGCGGAAGACCCGCAATGAGCGGAGAGCGGTTCGGCGACCTCGACCGGCTGTGCGTCAACGCCCTCAGGGCGCTCTCGATCGATCAGCCGCAGGCGGCCGAGTCGGGGCATCCGGGGCTCCCGCTGGGCGCGGCGCCCATGGCCTACGTGTTGTGGCAAAAATACCTCGAGCACGACCCGGGCGATCCGTCATGGCCGGACCGCGACCGCTTCGTCCTCTCGGGCGGGCACGGCTCGGCGCTCCTCTACTCGCTC
>DASRVA010000182.1:0-2457 GCA_035687745.1 Gemmatimonadota bacterium | reverse complement strand
AGCGGGACGCCGGCGAATCGACCGGCGGCTCGGCCGTCCTCGAGTGGCGACCCGAAGGACCGTGGTCCCTCCGCGGGACGGTGCGGGGCCGGCGCGGGGAAGCGGAGATCGACCAGGGGGGCGGAGCCTCGTCGGACGACCCGAACTTCGTCTCGGACGCGACCGAGCTCGCCGGCCACCTCGAGGCCCGCTTCCGGACCGCCGGCGGGCGGTGGGAGCAGAGCCTCGGGCTCGCGCTCACCCGGCACGACCGTGAGTCCACGGACCGTCCCGACCCGGCGCGGGAGCTCACCAGCTCGCTCGGCGAGTTCGACGGCCGTCGCTGGAAGCTGGGCTGGCAGAGCGACGTCCGGTGGGGCGCCCACCGGCTGGTAGCCGGGATCGACCATGAGGTCGAATCCGCCCGGACGTCGTTCGCCTCGGACGGCGAGTTCGGCCCGTTCGAGACCGAGATGCCGGAGACCTCGGCGCGAACGACCGGCATCTTCGCCGAGGATCTGGTCGCGCTCGGGGAACGCGCGCACGTCGCGCTCGGCGTCCGCGCCGACGACCACAGCCGCTTCGGCGGCGCCGTCACCTACCGGGTGGCCCCGATCCTCCTTTTGGCCCCCGGGCTGCGGCTCAGGGGAGCGGTCGGCACGGGCTTTCGCGCGCCCGGCCTCTCGCAGCTTCTGGATCCCTCCTTCGGGAACCCCGAGCTCGACGCCGAGCGGAGCCGGGGCTGGGAGGTCGGAGTGGAGGCCGGCCCCCGGGACGGGTCGCTGCATGCCGGCGTGACCTGGTTCGACACGCGCTTCGAGGATCTGATCGTGTTCGACGGCGAGGCCCTCCGGAACGTGCGCGAGGCCGAGACCCGGGGGCTCGAGCTGACGGCGGTCGCGCGCCCGGCCCGAAGCGTGGCCGTCCGGGGCGCCTACACCTTCATGGATGCGGAGGAGACCGCCGGTCCTGAGGCCGGCACACGGCTCGTCCGCCGGCCCCGGCACGCCGCCGATTTCAGGATCGACGTCGTCCGGGGCCGCGGGGACGCGAGCCTGGGCCTCCACTGGGTCGGCGAGCGGGAGGATCTCGACTTCTCGACGTTCCCGGCCGCGCGTGTCTCGCTGGACGGCTACGTGACGGCACGGATCGCGGCGTCGTGGCGCTGGACCGAACGGATCAGGGTCTTCGGCCGGGTCGAGAACCTGACCGACGAGCGGTACGAGGAGATCTATCTATTCGGGACGGTCGGGAGGGCCGTCCACGGGGGGATCACGGCCGCGTTCTGAGGCGGGGACCGTGTTCCTCAGCGGTGGCGGGGCCCTGGGGCCGCTCCTAACTTGCGCGCCCCGATGCCCCGGCCCCGCCTCTTCGCTTCCCTGGTCGTCGCGATGCTCCTCCAGTCGGCGCTTCCCGCCGGCGCCGGAGCCCAGAAGGCCGTCGCCGACAGCGTCGCCGAGGAGGACAGCCTGGGCGGCGCGCCCGAGGGCGCATTTCCGGTCCCGATCGTGGATCCCCGGCTGACCCTTTTCGGCGACACGCTGGCCCCTGGCGACACGGCGCGCCCCAAGTTTTCCGAGCTCCCCGAGTTCTACCCCGACTCGGTCGTCGACCCGTACGTCGCCCCGCGACCCGGCGCCCGCCCGGCTTGGACTCTGGGCGGCGAGGAGCTGGTCGGCCGCGGCGCGTTCAGCCTTCTGGACGTCCTCGAGAGCGAGTTCCCGGTGTGGTCGCTGGACCTGGGCGGTGGTGGCGTCAACACGTACCTCGGGCCGGCGCTCGGGACCGTTTCCGGCGTCGAGGTGTTCGTCGATGGCGTCGCGGTCGGCGACCCCTTGACCGCCGCGTGGGACCTGCGTCAGATCCCGCTCGAGGCGATCGCCCGCGTGGCCTGGTTCCCTGGGCCGCAGGCGGCCGCCTGGGGCGGGAAGGGAACCTCCGGCGTGCTCGCGATCACGACACGCCGGAGCCTCGCTCCGTCGGCCCGCTCGCTTCTGGCCTTCTCGGCCGGCTCCTTCGACACCGAGACGTTCAGCGGGCACTTCGGCCGTCCCGTCACCTGGCACGGCGACGTGTTCGTGGCCGCCAACTTCGACGGCACGGACGGATTTCTCGGCTCGGGAGACTTCACGCGCAACCAGACCATGCTGAAGGCGGGCTGGCGCCCGTGGCTCGGTCACCGCCTCGAGGCCTCGCGGATCGGCGACGACTTCTCGGGCGAGGACAACCGGGTCGGGCTGGCCGGTGTCCAGGAGCAGGACCGCTCGACGTGGCACCTCTCCTACGTCGGAGAGATGGGACCGGTCGAGGCGCGGGGCCACTACGCCCGGACGCGCCTGGACCTGGACGAGAACTTCGACTTCGACGACGCCCTCGGCCTGATCGGGACGGGGGAGCGGAGCCACGCGCGCCTCGACCTCACCTTCGCGCGGGGACCTCTGTCGATCTGGGGAGCCGCCGCGCGAGGGGAGGAGGAAG
>DASRVA010000181.1:0-11289 GCA_035687745.1 Gemmatimonadota bacterium | reverse complement strand
TAGTAGGTCGGCATCGAGGGCTCCACCTCCTCGGCCCACGCCTTGATCCCGCCGCGGACGTTCTTCAGGCGCGTGAAGCCGGCCTCCTGCAGGAACTCGATCGCCCGGGCGCTCCGGACGCCGGTCTTGCAATGGACGTAGTAGGTGCGGCTCGAGTCGAGCTCGTGCACCCGGGCCGGGAGCTCGGAGAGCGGCAGCAGGTCCGCCTCCTCGATGTGGCAGATCTGCCATTCGTGCGGCTCGCGTACGTCCAGGACGGTGACGTCCTCACCGCGCTCGAGCGCGGCGGCGACCTCGCTCACCGTGATCTCCTCGACACCCGTCTCCGGGGCCGGCTCTCCGACGGGTCCGATCCCGCAGAACTCTTCGTAGTCGATGAGTCCGGTGATCGTCGGCCGGTCGCCGCAGACCGGGCACGCCGGGTCGCGCCGGAGCTGGAGGGTCCGGAAGCTCATCCCGAGCGCGTCCACCAGGAGGAGGCGACCGATCAGCGGCTCGCCCGCCCCCAGGATGAGCTTGATGACCTCGGTCGCCTGGATCGTGCCGAGGAGCCCGGGCAGGATCCCCAGCACGCCTCCCTCGGCGCAGGAAGGCACCAGGCCGGGGGGCGGCGGCTCCGGATACAGGCAGCGGTAGCACGGACCGCCCGGCGCGGCGAACACCGACGCCTGCCCCTCGAACCGGAAGATCGAGGCGTAGACGTTGGGCCGGCCGGTCAGGACGCACGCGTCGTTGACGAGATAGCGGGTCGGGAAGTTGTCGGTGCCGTCCGCCACGATGTCGTGGTCGGCCACGAGGTCGAGGGCGTTCTCGCTCGTCAGCCGCGTCTCGTGGGTCTCGATCACGACGTGGGGGTTCAGGTCCTCCAGCCGTTCCCGGGCTGACTCGAGCTTGGGCCGCCCGACGCTCCGCTGTCCGTGCAGGACCTGGCGCTGGAGGTTCGACTCGTCGACCACGTCGAAGTCGACGATCCCGATCCGGCCGACCCCGGCGGCGGCCAGGTAGAGGGCCAGGGGCGAGCCGAGGCCGCCGGCGCCCACCAGGAGCACGCTCGCGCCCTTCAGCCGGCGCTGGCCCTCGAGCGTGACTTCGGGCATGATGAGGTGGCGGCTGTAGCGGCGGATCTCCTCGTTGGAGAGCTCGACCGGGACCTCGGTCGCGGTCCCGCCGCCGGGCGCGCCCCCCGCCACCGACGGCACGATCGAGATCTCGGTATCGGGCTCGACCGGGGTCTCGGTCCGCTCCCGATACCGGATGTCGTCCTCCCCCACGTAGACGTTCACGAAGCTTCGCAGCCGGCCCTCGCCGTCGAACAGGTGTCCCTCGAGGCGCGGGTACCTCTCGATCAGGGCCCGCATCGCCTCGGCGACCGTGCCGCCCTCCACCTCGAGCCGCGCCTGGTTGTCGGCGAACGGCCGGAGCGGGGTCGGAATCAGGATCTTCGGCATGTCATCCTCCCTTTTCTTCGAATGTATCGAGCTCGTCGAATCCCGACCGGTCCTCGGCGAGGAGCCACGCCCGGAGCCCCCCGGCCCGACCCGCCTCGACCGACACGATCACGTAGGCCGAGTTGGGCCAGGCGTGCTCGCGGTCGTACTCCGACGGACGCGCCGGGGCGTCGGGGTGGGAGTGGTAGATCCCGATCAGCTCCAGCCCCCTCCGCTCGGCTTCCCCTTCGGCCGTCCGGTACTCGTCCGGGTCGATCCGGTAGCGGCGCCTGGCCCCGCTTCCGCGCCGGTTGACGGCGGCCCTGGTCTCGCGCACCGTGAACTCCCGGCTCGGGAGGTCCATCGAACCGAGCAGGAAGCCGCACACCTCGTCGGGGTAGCCGGCCTCGGCGTGGGCCCGGAGCCGCGCCCGGTCCTCCTCGCGCAGCAAGACCCTCACCGCAGGTACATGCCCCCGTGGTCGCAGAGCACGGTGACGACCACGCCCCGCTCGAGCCCGCGCGCGACCTCGAGGGCGGCCTGGACGTTGGCGCCGGAAGACGTCCCCACGAGGATTCCCTCTTCGCGCGCGAGCCGCCGGACGATCCCCTGCGCGACCTCGGTCTCGACCTCGATCGTCCGGTCCGGAAGCCCGGCGTCGTAGACCTCGGGCCGGAACGCGGTCTTCAGGTGCTTCAACCCCTCCATCCCGTGGAGCGGGCCGTCCGGCTGGACGGCGACCAGCTCGACATCGGGCCGCATCCCGCGAAGGAACCGGCCGACACCCGTCAGCGTCCCGCCCGTCCCGACCCCGGCCACGAAGTGGGTGACGCCGCCGTCCGTCTGACGCCAGATCTCGGGTCCGGTCGTGTCGTGGTGGGCGCGCCAGTTGTCGGGGTTGTCGTACTGGTTGGCGTACCAGAACCGGTCCGGGAACGCCGCGGCCAGCCGCCCGGCCTCGTGGTAGGCGCCATCGTGGGACTCCTGTGGATCGGTCAGGACCAGCTCCGCCCCCAGCGCCTCGAGCATGGCCAGCCGCTCGCCGCTCGCGTTGGCAGGCAGGCAGAGCGTGACCGGATACCCGCGGCCGCGGCCGATCCAGGCCAGCGCGATCCCGGTGTTCCCGCTGGTCGCGTCCAGGATCGTCATCCCGGGACCGAGGGCCCCCGAGCGCTCGCCCTCGAGGATCATCCGGAGGGCGGGCCGGTCCTTCACCGAGTGGCCCGGATTGAGCTGCTCGGCCTTGGCGAGGAGGCGGACCTCCCCGAGCTCGGCCTCGAGCGTTCCCAAGGCCAGGAGCGGGGTGTCACCGATCGAGGCGGAGAGCGGCTCCATGCCTGCCCTACGCCGCGCGGGATCGCGGAATTCCCCTCCCTCCCCCGAGGCGATCCCGGAAGCGAACGACCGCCGCCGCCGCGAACAGGAGGAGCAGCGGCTCGACCACGAAGCGGTACCGGAAGTGGGAGACGAGGGTGACGTAAAAGGGGAGCGGAAGGGTGAGGAGGAACAGGAGCGCGAGCTGGACACGGGTCCGTCGGAGGTCGCTGGTCACGAGACCCAGGATCCCCACCCCGAGGACGGCGAGCCAGCACAGCTCGGAGATCCTCTCCGCCCATCCCCCGGGAGGGTTCGGCCGGCTCCAGTAGTGGAAAATTCGATTCGCCGAGAGCCGCAGGAACCGGGCCGGATCGGCGGCCACGTACCGGACCGCCTTGCCGCCCAGGAGCGCGCTCCGCTCGACCTCGTTCCCCGCCCCGATCCGCGCCCGCTCGGCGGGCGTGAGAAGATCGTCCCAGTGCTCCAGCGTCAGACCGACATCGCGATGATCGCCGACCGAGAACGGGTTGTTCCCGACGAACAGCTCGTTCCCGAAGTTCGACTTGACCGGCACGAGCCGGCCGAAGACGGCGTGGTTGCGAACCATCCACGGCGAGAGCGCGACCAGAAGGCCGGCCAGCGCCGCGATCGGAACCCGCGTCCGAGTTGCGCCAGATCCCTCGGACCTCCAGGCGAGCCAGACGAGCGCGAACGGGACGGTCGCCAGGACGACCGGGTCGAGGAGCGCCACCAGGCCAAAGAGGAGCCCCACCCCCAGACCCGCCGGCAGGGTTGGACGGCGGGCGGCCTGCTCGAGGGCCAGGATCAGCAGGAGCGGGCACGCCGCGAAGAAGGTGGTCGACCAGAACTTCTGGACCGAGAAGTGGATCGCCGCCGGATACAGCGCCAGTGCGAGCGCCGCGAGGAGGGCCGCCCGTCTTCCGAAGACGGGCCGGCCCACGATATAAAGGAGCACGCATGTCAGGAGCGACGCCGCCGTCTGGAGGGTGATCAGGACGGCCGCCGAGGCGGCGCTGAAGACCCCGAAGCCCTCGAACACGAGCGCCATCAGACCCGGATAGAGGGGGGGCATCCAGGCCGTCGGCCCCGGCTCGTACCAGAGCCAGTCGGTCCCGGGCGGCCACGCGAAGCCGTGGCCGCTGGCCAGGGCGCCGGCGATCTGGCCCATCTCGTAGCCGAATGCGAGAAAGTCGCGCCGGGGGGATATCTCCCAGCTCCGCGTCACCACCGCGACCAGGGCCCGCGCGATCAGACCGGCCGCCAGCACGGCGACAAGGGGATGCGGGAGACGCTGGGCTGGGCGAGATGGACTCACGGCGAGCGAGTATCGTAGACGCTCGGGCTCGGCCGTCGCAAGGCGGGAGGGGCGCTTGAACGGGCGCGTCCGGCGGATCGTCCGGAGGGTCGGGCATGCTCACGAATCGGATCCTGGTCCCGGGCCTGGTCGCGGTCGCGGTCGGAGCCCCCCTTCTGGTCGCGGCCAGCCGGGACGCCCCGATTCTCGCCGAGCCCCGCGTCACGAGCTCGGCCTGGCTCTCCCTCCTTCCCGAGGGGGAGACCAAGCGCCGGTTCATCCTGGACTGCGCCGGCTGCCACCAGCTCGACGAGAGGATCGCCCGCGTGGCGGGCGTCCCGCGGAGCCGCGAGAGCTGGGTCGAGCGGACCCAGCAGATGCTCTCCTTCGCCGGCGCCTCCACGGGCTTCCCCATCATGGCCCCGAGCCGGGAGGCCGAGGCCACGGCGGATTGGCTCGTCTCGAGCCTCGGGGACGCCCGGCCGGCGCCCAGCGCCCCGGGCTCCGTCCCGGAGGGGTACGCGGTCGACGAGTTCCCGCTCCCCCGCTCGGACCTTCCCCACGACGTGGCCGTGGCCCCGGACGGGCGGATCGTCGTGACGGGGATGCTGACCGGCGTCATGTACGTCCTGGACCCGGCCACCGGCGCGTTCGCCCAGGAGTCGATCCCCGAGGCCGGCCCGCGCGCGGTCGAGGTCGACGACGAGGGCGCCTGGACGGTCGTCTTCGGGGACCCCCAGGCGATCGGCCGGCGGCCGGCGGATGGGGCCTCCTACCAGGTCTGGCAGGTCGGGGTGTACCCCCACGAGGCGGCCGTCGACGCAAAGGGGCGGATCTGGTTCAACGGCCACTTCACGAAGGAGCCGGAGCTCCTCGGGTACGTGGATCCGGCCTCGGGCGAGGTCGAGACGTTCGAGGTCCCCGTACCGGCCATGCCGGACGGCGGCAGCACGATCCCCTACGGCCTCCGGGCCGCCCCGGACGGCTCGATCTGGATGACCGAGCTGGTGGGTGGCCGGCTGGTCAAGTTCGACCCGCGGCGGGAGGCCTTCCAGCTCTATCCCCTGCCCACCCCCTACAGCGGCCCGCGCCGGCTCGACGTCGCGCCGGACGGCACGGTGTGGGTCCCCGAGTTCAGCGCCAACCGGCTGGCCCGGTTCGATCCGGCGACAGAGGCGTTCGCGGAGTACGAGCTGCCGGTGCCCGACGCGCTCCCCTACGTGGCGCGGGTGGGTCCGGATGGGAGCGTCTGGGTGGGGACGGCCGGCGCCGACCTGGTGGCCCGTTTCGACCCGTCCACGGAGTCGTTCACGCTGGTGCCCCTGCCGACCCCCGGCGGCCTGATCCGCCATCTGGACATCGACATGCGGACCGGCGAGGTGTGGGGCTCGACCGGGGACTTCCCGGTCCGGAGCCCGCGGATCTTCCGGATCCGGCCGCCGGACTAGTAGGTCGGACTCCCCGACCGCACGCTCATTCCGTTCGGACTTCCACGGGCAGCGCGATCCAGACTTCCACGGGAACGTCGCGGTTGTAGGCCGTCGTCCAGCGCGTCGTCGCCCCCCACTCCTCGACCGCCCGGTCGCAGGCCGGGTGGTCGCTCGAGCTCAGGATGCGGGTCTGAGTGACGCGTCCGTCCGTGTCGATTCGAAGGCCGAGCCGGAGGTCGCACACCCGCCCCGCAGCTCGAAGCTGCATCGGGAGGTGACGGAGGACGTCGCCCGGGTCGCACCGCTCGAGGCAGCGGGGTCGGACCGTGTAGACGACGAACTCGTCGCCGCCGATTCGATCCTCCGGGAGGCGCGGGGGATCCGGGCGCTTGATGTCTACCCTCTCGATGTCCGACGGAGGTATGGTGACCTCCTCCTCCACCGGCTCTTCGGCCAGAACGGGCGGCGCCGGACGCGCAGGCTCTTCCGGTGGCGGCGGGATCGCCACCCGCTCGGGGGGAATGACCTCGATCGCCTCGCCGTTCAGGGCGAAGCTCCGCTCCGCGACCGGAGCCACGAAGAAGTACAGGATCAGGACGTGGACCGAGATCGCTGCCAGGGTCGAGCGGGTCAGGTAGCGTCGATAGCGGTGGTGGAGTCGCTGGTTGGCGGTGGAAGCTTGGTATTCGACCGGGGAGCTCGCCATCGAAGGCCTCCTTGCGGTGGGTTCTCCGGCTGACGCTGATCCCATTATACCCCAATTCATCGGCGTCCATTCCCGGGCAGTGGCTCCTCCCACCTCCAGAGCTCGTACGGACTCGCCTTTGCCCGGTCGAGCGCCTCCTCGAGGAGGGCACGGGAGGTCGTGCCCGCGGAGCCGTCGGCCAGGAGATCAGCGAAGAAGTCGCGGTAGAAGGCGTCGGGACGGACCACCACGCGGCTGACCACCCGCGTCGCTCCGGACGGAGCGGCGCCCGTCCATTCGAGGCTCCGGGTCTCGCCTGGCGGGATCCGGTCGTCCTCTGTTTCGATCCAAGCCGTGCCGTCGAAGCGGACGTCACGCTGAAGGACCCGCCGGCGAACGGCGAGCGTGTCCCCTCCCGCGCCGAGGAAGACCAGCTCCAGATCGACCGCGGGGGTCACGTAGGTAGGGAAGAAATGGCCGGTCCCGGTGTTCGTGAGCCCTACACGCACGCGAAAGGAGGCGTCGGCCGGTCGCCCCTCGATCCGCCAATCCGGCGTAACACCCGAGCGGGTCATCTCGGGGTCATGGATCCCGCGCCAGAGATGCCGACGATCGGGCATGTGGCACGTCTGGCAGCCGACGCCAAGCTCGGCGTAGCCGCTTGCTTCCCACTCCCGGACGGTGTTCTCGAGCGACTTCCCGTTCGGCGCCGGCTCCTCGAACTGGTGGCAGGCGGCGCAGAAGCGACCGTCCTCGAACTCCGCTCGGCGGATCGCCCCCTCGTGAGGGGTCCCCGGGGGCGGCGGTGTCACGCTCTCATCGCGCCGCGGCGGGCCGTAGCGCTTCCAGCCGCGGACGTGGCACGCCGCGCACACGACTCCCTGCCTCTCCAGCCCGGGCTCGTGGACCGGGTTCTCCACCCACGATCCGTCCCCGTTCGCGACCCTGGGGAGTTGCTCGGACAGGGGGCCATGGCACTCCATGCAGGAATTCGCTGTCGCCGGATCGCTCTCGAGCCACGGCAGGAGCTGTCCCTCGAGCCCGGGCGAGTACGCGCCGGCGTGAAGGGTGGTTGACCAGTCCCGAAGCTGTGTCACGTGACACGTTCCGCACGCCTGTGGATCGAGATCGGTCGTGATCGCCGCCCAACCTTCGGGGGGAGGGCCCTGCGGAAAAACCGGACGCTGCCAGTGGGTGGCGAGAAACGCCTCTTCGTCGCCCTCAGTTCCACAGGCGAAGACCAGGGCCAGCGCGGCCACCGTCCCCACCGACCTCAACGCTCGATCTCGCCGACCCGCCCCATCTGGATGACCGTACGCTCGACCCGCTGGCGGTCCGGATACCGAAAAAAAGGCCGCGTGATCGTGAACTTCACAGGGGTGCCATCCCGGGCGACCATGAGCCCGGTGAACATCTTCTGACTTCCCACGCCGGGGAACTCCATCTCATGATCCATGAGCACCTTGTGGACGAACGGCAGATAGAACTCGCGGACCAGCTCGAAGGAGGCCTCGGTTTCGAACATCCGCTCCCCCAGGCGGATCTCGAACAGCTCGTCCGGCTCCCCCGCCGCGCGCCAAGCCAGCCACATGAACCGCTCGAGCTCGAGGGCTTCCCGTGCGTCGGTGTATAAGGGAACCCCGAGAACGGTGGGACCCTCGTAGGCGGCGATGGCGGCGGCCTCCAGAGACCGAGCTTCGGATGGGGCCGCCGCCGGGGTCTGGCCTGGATGGACCCCCGCCGCCGTGGAAGCGGGCTCCGCCCGGCCGCACGCGCCCGCGAAGGCCGTGACGACGAGCCCGCCCCACTGGATGCCCGTTCGTCGAAGCTTTCCGATCAGCATCTGGATGACGGTACGATGATTGAGCGCGGCTTATTTCCCGACGAGCGGCCCCGGCGGATTTCGTCGCTGGAATAGCCAGGGGCTCTGGGCCGTCATAGTCAAAAAGCACGCGCCCACATGCTGCCTTTTCTGGAGGAGGTCCCGAATGGAACTCGTTCGGAAGACGCGTTTCGTGGCGCTGACCCTGCTCGCCGGGACTATGGGCTGGGCATGTAGCGGCGGTGCCGAGGCGGAATCGATCGATGCCGCCAGTGAGATGACTAAGGAGACGGCGGTCACAACCCCGACGGCGGTCACCGCCTCGACGGAGGAGGGTTCGATCGAGGGCCAGGTCATCGACGTCTCGTGCTACCTGGCCCAGGGACTGAAGGGCGACGCCCACCGGCAGTGCGCCGAGATCTGTGCCAATCAGCTCGGCATTCCCCTGAACGTGCTGGACGACGAGGGGTACCTCTGGCAGCTCGTCGACGACGACATGCCGGGGCACGACCAGAACCCGACCGTGGTCCAGTACGCCGAGCAGCGGGTGCGGGCGACGGGCACGCTGATCGAGAAGGGAGCCACCAGAGCCATCATCGTCAAGGACGTGGCCCTGCTGGAGGGCACGGCCAATCCAACCGCGCTCGCGAACTCGAGCGACCCTGAGCTCGGCAAGACCTTCAACACCAAGCCCGCGGCGAACCCGTGCGCCGGAAAGACCAATCCGTGCGCGGGCAAGGCCAACCCCTGCGCGGCCAATCCGTGTGGGGGCCAGTAGCCGCTTCGAATCGCGGGTGGACGGTCCGCCGTCCACCCGCTCTCACCCACGATGACGACGATGGCGCAGTCTTCCTTGATCGTGCTGACCCTGCTCCTGGCGAGCGGGACGAGCCTCCTCGCCCAGACGAAGAACGGCTTTGACCTGTCCGGAAGCCTCGTCCCGGCGGACGAGATCCTGTCGGGCGGACCGCCGCGCGACGGCATCCCGGCGCTCACCCATCCCGCGTTCGAGCGCGTCCCTGAAATCGGCTGGCTCAAGCCCGACGACCGTCTGCTCGCGCTGGAGCACGGCGGCGTCGCCAAGGCCTACCCCATCCGCATCCTGAACTGGCACGAAGTCGTCAACGACCGGGTCGGCGGGCTCGCGGTCGCCATTACATACTGCCCGCTGTGCGGCACGGGGATGGCGTTCGATCTGGCGGAGTCCGAGGCGGGCAGGCCCTTCCTCGAAGGCGGCCGGGCGCTCGAGCTCGGCGTGTCGGGGCTCCTCTACAACTCGGATGTTCTCATGTACGACCGGCAGACGGAGAGCCTATGGACGCAGATCGGCCGCGGGGCCATCTCCGGGCCCCTGCGTGGCCAGGGGCTCGAGATGATCCCGCTCGTGCACACGACCTGGGGGCACTGGCGGGAGGAGCACCCCGAAGGGCTCGTTCTATCACGCGACACGGGTCACGACCGGGATTACGACGCCAATCCGTACCTGAGCTACGAGCGAAGCTCCCGCGTCATGTTCCCGGTCGCCCACCGCGACGTCCGCCTGCCGGAGAAGGATCTCGTCCTCGGCATCACACGAGGCGAGACGGCCGTCGCCTTTCCCCTCGATCGGCTGGACGACCGGCCGCGCCCGGTGCGCGCCCCGGTGGGTGAAGAGGAGCTCTTCGTCTATTGGTTCGCCGACACCCAGACCGCCTTCGCGACCACGCTGAAAGGGGACCGGGTGCCGGCCACGATCGCCTACTGGTTTGCATGGGCCGCCTTCCATCCGGAGACACGGATCTGGGGCGCCGAAGCGGCGCGCTGAGCGGCCTGTCAGTCGATCCCGCCCCACGTCCTCTTCGAACGGGCAGCCGTCCACGTCCACCAACGCGTCGGGTTCAGCGTCGCGTCCCGAGCGCAAACCTGCCGGTCGACCGCCTCGATGGGAGCAGACCTTTTGGTAACGCTCGAGATCGGTGTCATTTCACGCACTCCAATCGGCAACGTCTTAAGACTTCCGGTCAGCCCGGGAGCGCCTCCTTCTGGCTCCGTCGCACGTTCAGCACGAGCACCACGGAAACCGCCATCACGACGATGGACGCCAGGAACAGGTGCATCCCACCTTCGGTGAGGCCGAGCCTCCCCCACGGGTCCAGGATCTGCCTCCAGCTTGCCAGGGTGGAGATCGCGTTCACGACGAGCTGCGCCCAGGAGGTCACGACGGGCAGGATGCCGAGCACGAGCGCGAGGCCGAGGAGGATCTCGAGGGCGCCCGCGATTCGAACGACCAAGCCCCCCACCTCGAGTCCGTAGAAGACCGAGAAGACCTCGAGCGACCCTTCGGTCGCCAGCCACTTGTCCAGTCCCCAGGTGATCAGGAAGATCCCCATGCCGATACGGAGGATCGGCAGCGTCCATCGGGAAAGGCTTGCGTACTGATGGACCATCCTGAGCGTGTCTCCGCCTGCGCGGATAGGGGTGCGAAACTCGTCCTCGGATGGAGTATAATCATCACGAGGCTTCGATCTCCAACCCATCCAGGGAGGCCCTCATGATCTCCGACCGTCTCAAGGAGCTGCTCGACGAGCACCGCGTGAAGTACGACGTCATCCGCCACCCGGTCGCCTACACGGCGCAGGAGGAGGCAGCCGTGACCCACGTCCCCGGCGCCCAGTGGGCGAAGACCGTGGTCGTCCTGACCGACGGCGACCCCGTGCTGGCCGTGCTGCCGGCCCACCGCAGGATCGATCTCCAGCGCTTCCGGAAGGTGACCGGCGCTGACGAGGTCCAGCTCGCGGGCGAGACGCAATTCCGCGAGCTCTACCCCGACTGCGAGCTGGGCGCCATTCCGCCGTTCGGGAACCTCTACGGACAGACCACCTTCGTGGACGAGGAGATGCGGACCGAGGAGGCGATCGCATTCCACGCCGGCGATCACGAGACCGCCATCCGGATGGCGTACTCCGACTTCGAGAGCCTGGTCGAGCCGGTCCCCGAGATTTTCGCGGCCGACGACGAGTAGCGGACCAGAAGTGGCGGGCGTCCGGGTTCTCGCGAACCCGGGCGCCTGCCTGTTCGCCGTCAGATCCCCGCTAGAACAGGACCGAGACGGAGAAGTTGTTGGTGCCGCCGAGGCGGCCCCAGTCGCGGTACGCGTAGTCGAACGCCGAGCCGAACGTCGCGAAGTCGAACTGGAGCCCCGCCCCGAAGCCCAGGCCCCGGAACACGTCGTTGTCGCAGCACGGGCCCTCGCCCAACCCCTCCTCGTCCTGCTGGTACGTGTACCCGCCACGAGCCGAGACCGTCGTCGCGAT
>DASRVA010000180.1:0-8789 GCA_035687745.1 Gemmatimonadota bacterium | reverse complement strand
GTCCGCGGCCACGTGGTGCTCGACTACCTGGCCAGACCCGGCACGCGCGTATCCTTCCAGGCAACCGGTTCGCGCCTCGACTCGCGGCTGCCTGGCTCCCTGACCCTGCCGCAGTTCGATGCCGATCCCGACGCCGCCACGCCCGCCGCCGAGGCGTTCGATTTCGGACGCGACGACGACAGCTACCGTGCCGGCGCCCGGGTGGAAACCGCCGCCGGCGGCGCGGTCCTGGACGGGTACTTTTTCTACGGCGGCGGGAACCTCTTCCTGGCCTTCCCGGGGGTGATCCTGGACGGCGACCTGCGCCGGGTCCAGGGCGGGGGCCGATATCGCTCCGGCCGCGTCGCGCGCCTGCCGCTCGTTGCCACGGCCGGCTTCGATTACGATCGCTTCTTCGGAACGTCTCCCCTGTTCGAGAACCAGGCCGGCACCCCCGGTGAGGTGGTCGACTCCGGACGCTTCACCAACCCGGCGCTCGGGGCCTACGCCCAGGCCGAATGGCAGGCTTCCGCCGCGGTGACGGCGATCCTCGGGCTGCGGTACGACCGCCTGACCTACTGGTTCGAGAGCGACATGCCCGGCGGCCCGCCGCGGCGTGAGACGACGGTCGATCAGGGCTCGCCCAGGCTCTCGGTCAGGTGGCGCCCGGACCTCGTGACGTCGGTGTACGCCTCGGTCGGCCGGGGCTTCGAGGCTCCTGCCTTGCCCGAACTTGCACCGACTCCCAGCAGCCCGCTCCGGCCGGTGCGCCCGAAGTCGCTGTGGAACTATGAGGTCGGTGCGCGGCGCACCATGGGCAACAGGATGCTCGTGGAGGGTGCCGTCTTCCTGGCCGCCGTGCGCGGGGAGTTCATCCCCATCACCAGCGATGGCATGGAGCTGACGGAGAATGCCAGCCGCTCGCGGAACGCCGGCATCGAGCTGGCGGTCACGACGCTCGCGACGCCGTGGCTCGACCTCTCAGCCAGCTACACGTTCCTGGACCTCCAATTACTGGACTACACCACGTCGGTTCTCGATTCCACGGGAGCGCCCGTTCAGGTGGATTTCTCGGGAAAACGCCTCCCCGCGGTGCCGAGGCAGCGGGTCACCGGCGAGGCCCAGGCCCGGCCGCTGGATCGCCTCAGCCTCGGCGTCCAGGTGGAGTGGCAGGGGATGGTGTACGTCGAGACCGGCAACGCTGACGAGGGCATCTGGTACTTCCAGCGGGAGCCGGGTGGCGACGTTCAGCAGGTGCCCTTCCGCGCCGTTCCGGCGCGGGCCCTGGTCCACCTGAACGCCGCCTACCGTCTCGGCCCCGTAACACTGTTCGGCAGGATCGAAAACCTCTTCGGGGAAAGGTATGCCGGGAATGTCGTGGCAAACGAGAGCTTCGGACAGTTCTACCAAACGGGGTCACCGAGATGGGCCTCGTTGGGGCTCAGCCTTGCCGGATGGGCACCGGCGCCGGAAGCGGGTCCGTGAGGCCGCAAGCGTGGCGCGTCCCGTGATGCGTTACCCGGGGAGGCTCGCTGTGATCGCGCTGACGCTCGTCCCGGCTCTGATGCCGGCCCGGGCTGGCGCCCAGGAGCCGTCCAGCGCCGATTCCTCCTTCCAGGCATTCCTGCCCACCTTCGAGGCGGCCATCCGGTCCTGGTTCTTCGAGGGCGACAACACCGCGTGGAAGGAGCTCCTGTCCACCGAGCCCGGCGGCACCCTGTTCACACCGTTCGGCGAAGTGGTCCAGGGGGCATCTGCCCTGCGCGAGCGGTACGACTGGGTGGCGACGCGGTTCGAGCCCGGTCGTCCCCCGCGGCTCGAGGTCGAGTACCTGAGTATCGACGCGAGCGGGGATCTCGGGTACGTCGTGGTGCTGGAGCGGGGCACCTCCCGCCCCGCTGGCAGCGATTCCACCATGGTGGGGTTCACGCGCGCCACGATGGTCTTCCGGCGCGAAGCGGGGGAGTGGAAGCTCCGGCACCGGCACATGGACCACCTGGGCGCGCCGCCGGAGTGATCGGTCGAGAGGCCTGCGTGTGCGGCGGCTCGCAGGCATGCGCGCCGGCGAGACCGCACCTCGAGCCGGGGCGTCAGTACGGATAGAACACGTAGAACAGGACCGACAGCCCGCCCAGGACCCACATCCCCGTCTTCACCTCCCGTGCCCGACCGGTAGCCACCTTGAGCAGAACGTGGCTTCCCAGCCCCGCCGTGATCCCGATCCCGAGGTCGTAGGTGAAGCTCATGAGCGTGATCGTCAGGAAGGCCGGCAGGAGCTCGACGAGATCGTCGAACGGCAGCCCCCGGATCGGCTCCAGCATGAGCATCCCGACCATGACGAGGGCGGGCCCGTAGGCCGCGGGCGGGACCGATGACAGGAGCGGCGCGAAGAAGAGGGCGGCCAGGAACCAGAGCGCGGTGACGATCGCCGTGAGGCCGGTGCGGCCACCGGCCTCGATCCCGGTGGCGGACTCGATGTACGCCCCACTCGTCGTCGTCCCGAGGAGCGAGCCCACCACGGTGGACAGGGCGTCGCACTGGAGGGCCTTCTCCATTCCGGGCATCCGGCCCTCCTCATCGAGCAGTCCGGACTTGTAGGCGAGGCCGATCAAGGTCCCGATCGTGTCCACCAGGTCGAGGACGAAGATCGCCAGGATGACCGAGGCGAAGCCCCAGGTGAGCGCGGCCCGGATGTCGAGGGCGAGGAACGTGGGGCTGAGGTCCGGGGGCGCGCCGACCAGGGCCTCCGGCCGGGGAGCGAGGCCCAGCAGCATGGCCCCGCCCGCCGTGGCCAGGATGGCCAGCAGGATCGAGCCGGGGACCCTGACCAGGTGGAGGAGCACCATGAGCGCGAAGCCGGCCACGGCGAGCTGAACGGCTGGCTCGCTCAGGTCGCCGGCCGTGACCGGAACGCCGGCGGCCCCGGGCGCCACGACGCCCATCGTCGTAAGGCCGATGAAGGCGAGAAAGAGCCCGATCCCGACCGCGAACGATCGCTTCAGGCTGTCGGGGATCGATTCGGCCAGGAGTTCCCGCGCGCGAAACAAGGACAGGAGCGTGAACAGGGATCCCCCGATGAAGATGGCGCCGAGCGCGGTCTGCCAGGGGTAGCCCAGGACGCCCACCACCGTGTAGGCGACGAACGCGTTCTGGCCCATGTAGGGGGCGACCGCGAACGGGCGGCGGGCCCAGACCCCCATCAGCAGGGTTCCCAGGGCGGCGGTCAGAATGGTCGCCACCATCGACGGCCCGAACGGGATCCCCGCCGCCTCCAGGATCTTGGGGTTCACGACGATGATGTAGGCCATGGTGGCGAACGTCGTCGTGCCGGCCAGGATCTCGCGACCTATCGAGTGGGGAAACGCCCCGGTCGCGAGGGGCCGGGGCGCTGCTGCGTGTTTGGATCCTGGAGGGTCGGCCGTGGTCACGTCGGCGTGCCCTCATGTTGCGCTCGGATCATCGACATGATCGCGTCGCGCAGCAGGGGCCATCGCGCGTCGGCGGCGGCCGCCGAGAGAGCGGCCCGGAGGTCGATGTCCCCGACCAGCCGGGGCGGCGCCGCGGAGTCGAGTTCCAGAAGATCGGCCAGGACGTGCTTGGCGCCTTCGCTGCGCCGGGCGAGCTCGAGGAGATATCTCGTCTGGGCGACGGCGTTGCCGGATTCCCAGTACCAGATCGTCTTGCGCTCGGCGGAGATCAGGGCCGACGCGCTCTCCTGGGTGAGATCCGCGGCCTCGCGCGCGGCCTTGAGCGCACGCCCGATCTTCAGGTTCAGGCCAGGCGAGCCACGGGTTGCCATCGCGTTTCCATCATGTACGTTGTGTGACATTCCTGAGGACGAACCTGTCCGAAGGTACCACCACGTTCCGCGTTGTCAAGACTGCAAAGTGAAACGTGAGGAGGGGGGGTGCTCAAGCTTCTGTTCCTGATTTTGACCTGGGAGCTCGCCCGACGGGCGGTCGAGCTCCAGACGGAGGTGACCGAGCTTCGTCTCATGCTGGGGATGCCCAGCTCCAAACCTTAAGAGGGCGGGCCCGGTCCCCAGGGTGGGACCGGGCCTTTCCAGACACGACCGTGTACGAGTACTCGTATATCGGTCGAGAACTCAGTGTCATCAGGCAGACACCGTAGGGGGGGACAGGTCGGAGATTCCCGTCCGGACCCACCCTTTTTGCGTGGAACTATCCGAACGGGGGGCATTGATGAAATTCTCCGTCCCAGGAGTCATGTGGCTCGTATTGCTTGTCAGCGTCTGGTTCTGCGGCGATGCGCAGGATGGGCCGGTTTCTCCAGTCGAGGCGCCACTCGCGCTCGCGGGCGGGGTTCGACAATCGCCGGTGGGGGCCGCCAGCGGCACCGTCATTTTCGAGGACGGTTTCGAGAGCGGCGACTATCGGCATTGGAGCGGGGAGGCGGAGGAAGGCATGGCGTGCTGGGAAGGCCGTGGCGGCGGCGGGGCCCATATCGGGGACGGCTGCGTCCGGAGCGACGTCGTCAAGTCCGGCTCACGGGCCTGGAAGGCGGTCGTGGATCCGAACGAGGACAATCTCCTCGGCAAGGAGACCATGTCCAAGCTGGAGCGGCAGCGCGTGACGCGTGGCGTGTACGACTTCTGGGTGTCCGCCTGGTACTTCTTCCCGAGCAACTACCCCGCGGTCTGGTCGAACATCATGCAGATCAAGAAGGCGGAGGTAAGGCCGAACAGCCCGCTGGCCGTCGTCGTCCATGACCGGGGGCGCCAGTTCAAGCTCTGGGCCGACGGTCGCGGGAACGTCGACGCGTCCAGCGTCCGGGTCCCGTACGGGCGTTGGTTCAACCTAACCACCCACTTCGTGACCAGAAGGGACGGAATGGTCGAGGTGTTCCTGGACGGCAAGAGCATCCTCAAGGCATCCTACGACACCATCGAGGACGCCCCCTACATGTACTTCGGGGTCGGGAACTACCTGGCCTCGCCGAAGCCCAGCCACGTCTACATCGACGACGTCCAGGTAACCCGTTAGACACCGGAACCCGCGGCCGGCCTTCGCTTTCCCGGGCCGGCCGCGGGACCTCCCGACGCATCCCGGAACCGCCCTGTCGCTCCGGCCCGCCGGAAGCCCCTTATATTGGGGCCTTCGCAATCCACCCGAAAGGAGGCAGGGCGTGCACGATCAGCCGACTTCGTCGGACACCACGGGCATGGATCCCCGGCTGGCGGGGCTTCTCTCCTACCTGGTCCCCCCGATCACCGGAATCATCTTCTTCCTGATCGAGAAGCGGAACGCCGTCGTGCGCTGGCATGCGGCCCAGTCGATCGTCTTCGGTGTGGCCTGGGTCGCCGTGTGGGTGGCGCTCACCATCCTCGGGTTTATTCCGGTCCTGGGCTGGTTCACCTGGCTCCTCACGATCCCGCTCGCGATCGCCGGGTTCATCGTGTGGGTCGTGTGCCTGATCAAGGGGTACTCGGGCCAGATGTGGCGGATGCCGGTCCTCGCGCCCTACGCCGACAAGGTGATGGCGTCGGGCGGCGGGGAGGGAGGTGCGGCGGCCTGAGCGTCGGGGTCCTCCACCCGTGGCACGCCGTGGACCCGGCCTTCGACGGGAAGACGGTCACCGCGGTCGTCGAGATCCCCCGCGGGGGGAACCAGAAGTACGAGATCGACAAGCCGACCGGGCTCTTGCGGCTCTCTCGCGTCCTGTTTTCGGCGTTCGAGTACCCGTTCAACTACGGGTTCATCCCGCAGACGCTGGCGCTGGACGGCGACCCGCTGGACATCCTCGTGATCGGCCAGGCGGCCCAGCCGCTCTCGCTGCTGACGGCGCATCCGGTGGGGATGCTGCGCATGCTGGACGAGGGCGACACCGATGACAAGGTGCTCGCCGCTCCGGCCCACGATCCGCGCTTCGACGAGGTCCGTGACCTGGAGGACATGGCGGAGCACAGCCTGAAGGAGCTGCACCACTTCTTCACGCACTACAAGGAGCTCGAGGAGAAGGAGACGCTGGTGACCGAATGGCTCGGCAGGGAGGGCGCCTGCGCGGAGATCCGGGCCAGCCTCGACCGCTACCGCTCGAGCCGCAACGCGACCGGCCGACGAGCCTGAGGCCGCGCCATGCTCGACGTTTCGCACGCCCGCTTCGAGCGGCTCGTCCGGCGTGCCCTGGACCGTCTCCCGGAGCCGTTCCTCGAGCACCTCGACAACGTGAGCGTGGTGATCGCCGAGGCGCCCGATCGCGAGCTCCTCGAGACGATGGGGTACGATCCCGACGATCCCGAGGACACCCTCTTCGGGCTCTATGAGGGGGTACCGCTGACCGAGCGGCTCCACGACGACGTCCTGCTCCCCGACCAGATCACGATCTTCCGCCGCCCGCTGCTGGAATGGGCGGAGTCCGAGGCCGAGGTGATCGAGGAGGTCCGCGTCACCGTCCTCCACGAGATCGGCCATTTCTTCGGCCTCGACGAGGACCGGCTGGACGAGCTGGGGTACGGATGAGGCGGATGGGGCGGCTCGACCCACCGGTCCTGCTCGTCCTGTCCTTCGCGGCACTGATCCTGGTCGGCACGGGCTTGCTGAGCCTTCCTATCGCATGGGGAGAGGGTCGCCGGATCGGCGTACTGGACGCCCTCTTCACGGCCACCTCGGCGGTCTGCGTGACGGGCCTGACCACCGTCGATACTGCGCGTTCCTGGTCCCCCTTCGGACAGGGGGTGATCCTCGGCCTGATCCAGCTCGGCGGGCTCGGCATCCTAACCTTCTCGACCTTCTTCCTGCTTCTCCTGGGGCGCTCGGTCACCCTCACCCAGAGCAACGTCATGACCCGCTCGCACGGGCGACTCACGCATCTGAAGCCGAGCGGCCTGGTCGTCCGGATCGTCACCTACGCGCTGTCCATCGAGGCCGTCGGTGCGATCCTGCTGTCGTTCGCCTTCGTGAGGGATGCCGGGCCGGTGAGTGGCGTCTGGCAGGCCGTCTTCCACTCGGTCTCGGCGTTCTGCAACGCCGGCTTCTCGCTCTTTTCGCGGAGCCTCGAGGGGTACGCCGCCTCCTGGATCGTGAACCTGACCATCATGGGGCTCATCGTCCTGGGGGGCCTCGGGTTCGTGGTCATCACCGATCTCGAGTCGCGAGGCCGGCGCGCCCAACGGCGCCTGTCCTTGCACAGCAAGGTGGTCCTGGCGACCACGGGGGTCCTGATCGCCGGCGCTGCGGCCTGCTTCTTCTTCTTCGAGCACAACAACGTCCTCGAGGGCCGGCCGTGGGACGAGACCCTGCTGGTCTCGCTGTTCCAGGCGGTCACGCCCCGCACGGCGGGCTACAACACGGTGCCCTACGATCAGCTCACCAATTCCGCGCTCATGATGACCATCATCCTCATGTTCATCGGCGGCTCGCCGGGTTCGACCGCGGGAGGGATCAAGACCAGCACCGCCGCCATCCTGTTCGGGATCCTGATCTCGAGGGCGCGAGGAATGCGCCACGCGACCCTCTACCGGCGCACCGTCCCGGAACGGATCGTCGGCGAGGCAATCGCGATCGTGCTCCTGTCGGTGGCCGTGGTGATGGGGATGACGTTCGTCCTGCAGTGGACCGAGCTCCACGATCTGGCCCACCCCGGGGTGCGCGGTGATTTTCTGTCGCTCAACTTCGAAGCTGTGTCCGCGTTCGGAACGGTCGGCCTGTCGATGGGGGAGACGCCGGGGCTGGGGTCCGCGAGCAAGCTGGTGATCATCCTGCTCATGTTCATCGGGCGGCTCGGGCCGCTCACGCTGGCCGTCGCCCTCGGACGTCGGCGGCGGGTCGAGTATCAGTACGCCGAAGAGGAGGTCCTGGTCGGGTGATGCGTGTCGTGATCATGGGGCTCGGGAACTTCGGGCACTTCTTCGCGCGCCGGCTGAGCGCGCAGAAGGTCGAGATTCTGGCCGTCGACATCAACAAGCAGGCGGTGGACCAGGTGGCCCCTTTCGTCAGCCGCGCCATCGTCGGGGACGTGACCGACCGTGACCTCCTTGAGGAGCTCGACGTGGCCTCGGCCGATTACGTCGTGATCTCGCTCGGCGACGAGCACATGGATCCCTCGATCCTGGCCACGCTCCACAGTCGCTCGCTGGGTGCGAAGAACGTGTACGCCAAGGCGATCTCCGACGACCATGCGCGGATTCTCGAGCTGATCGGGGCGACCCGCATCATCCACCCCGAGCGCGAGGTTGCGGAGTCGCTGGCCGAGACGCTCGGCAAGCCCAACGTCCTCGACTTCATCCCGCTCGGCGAGGAGTACTCGATCGTCGAGTTCGAGCCGCCGTCGGGATTCGTCGGCAAGAGCCTGGCGGAGCTCGACCTCCGGAAACGGTACGGGGTGTCCGTGATCGGGGTGAAGGAGTACTTCTCCGGCAGGCGGCGGATGAACCCCCCGCCCGACCTGGTGATCCAGGACGACGTGTCGCTCCTCATCATGGGACGGGACGAGCAGGTCGAGAAGCTGCAGCGGGACGTCTGCTGACGGCCGCGCCCGGCTGGGCGGCCAGGAGGTGCCGGCGGGTGGCGGCCAGGACCTCGACCCGGTGGCCGAGCAGCTCCTCGAGCCGCTCCCGTCGATCCCGCTGCAGGTAGAAAAGCGCGCCCGGCCGGGCGGCGAACCGGGCCACGGCCTCCTCTTCCGTGTAGATGTACCGGCGCCAGGCGTCATCCACCTCGAAGCGGGTCTCCCGCCCCTCCCTGGTGACCGTGATCACCCGCTCGTCCAGGTAGAAGGGAAAGGCGCGGGGCCAGTCGTGAAAGGCGACGATGGGCTCGCCCGCGCGGTGGGCCGTGGCGGCCGCTTGGGCG
>DASRVA010000179.1:0-5623 GCA_035687745.1 Gemmatimonadota bacterium | reverse complement strand
CTCGCTGGGCGCGGGTCGCGCGGTCCGCCCCCCGGACTTCCCCGAGATGGCTCTCCTCTGGACGCTCGCCGAGGCGGAGGTGGAGGTCCATCCCGGCCGCCCCGCCGACCCGACCGCCCTCGAGGCCTGGCGGGAAGTGCGCGGCGAGGTCGTCTACGGGGGCGAGGGGTGGCGGGCCGCCGCGCGGGCGTGGTCGGCCGACGCGGACGGCGCCTTCGTCTGGCTTCCGCCGACGGCGTGGGTCGCCTTCGACCCGCTGGCGGAAGGAGTCCGCCTGGGAGAGGCGGGGTTCAACACGTTCGACGCCCTGGACCTGTCGGCATCGGGGGTCGAGGGCGAGATCGCGTTCCCCCTCCCGTGGGGGCTCCGCGGCCGGGTGGTCGCGCGCCGGACGACGGTAGAGGTGGAGGACACCGGGGAGCGGCTTCCGTACCTGCCCGAGACCCAAGCCCTGGGCCAGCTCCGCTACGCCCGCCGGTTCTTCCCGAGCCGCGACCTCCTGGTCGAGGCCCGCCTGACCGGGCGCTACAGCGGCGAGCGGACGACGATCGACGGCGAGGCGCTCCCCTCCTACTTCGCCACCGACGTCCTCCTCCAGGGGACGATCATCAACTTCACGATCTTCGTCTCGTTCAAGAACGTGGGCGGGCTCAGCTACCGGACCGAGGAGGCGTTCTTCCTGCCGGGACGGGAGGGGTACTTCGGCATCAACTGGCGGTTCCGGAACTGAAGACGTCGGCCTAGCCCCGCCCCGGATCGTCCCGCTAACTTCATCCCCGTCGTCCCCATCGCACGATTTCGACCTCCTGCACGAGAGGAAGACGATGAAGATCCGTGTCCCGGCCGCGTGGTTCCTGGCTGCCGCCCTGACCTTGGGCTGCGGAGAGGGCAACGAACCCGAGGGCGCCGTCGACACGGTCGACAGCGCCGCCGTCCAGAAGACGGCCGTGGCCGCGCTTCAGGCGGGCATGTCCAAGGATGAGGTCAGGAACAAGCTCGGGGAGCCCCGGATCCGGGTCACGATGGACGGCGGCCTCGAGCGGTGGACCTACTACAGCTACGACGCCCAGGGACGGATCGCCGCCAAGACGATGATCATCTTCGGCGACGACGGGACGATCGTCGAGATCAGCGACGTCTCGTCCTGAGGCGGCTTCCCCGTGCTGCGGACCGCCTACGCGTGGACCCTGGGGGTCGCCCTGACCCTCTTCTGGTCGACGCTGGGTCTCGTGACCTGGCCGGTCAGCCCCAAGGGCGAGCTCTACCTCAAGTTCGCCAGGATCTGGTCGGGGATGATCCTCGGCGGCCTCTCGATCCCGCTCGAGGTCGAGCGGGAAACCGAGCTCGACCCCGATCGCCCCTTCCTCTTCATGTCGAGCCACCGCTCGGTGTTCGACATCTTCGCGCTGTTCCTGGCCACCCGGCATTCGCTCCGGATGGTGGCCAAGCGCGAGCTCTTCTTCATCCCGATCTTCGGCTGGGCGCTCTGGATGTGCGGCTTCATCCCGATCGACCGGTCGAACCGGGAGAGCGCGATCCGGAGCCTCGGCGAGGCGGCCCGCAAGGTGCGCGAGGGGATCAGCGTGCTGGTCTTCCCCGAGGGCACGCGTGGTCCCGGCGAAGGCCTCCTCCCGTTCAAGAAGGGCGGGTTCGTCCTCGCCCTCGAGGCGGGTGTGCCGGTCGTGCCGATCGCGATCCTGGGGAGCGAGCGGATCATGCCGAAGGGCTCGCTCAAGGTCGGGCGGGGCCGGATCCGGGTCCGTCTGGGGCGGCCGATCCCGACCGCGGGCCGAGGGTCGGCGGCACGGGACGCGCTCATGGCCGAGGTCCGGCACGCGATCGAGACGCTCGAGCGGCCGGTTGCCGCGCCGTCCTCCCGTGGGTAGGTTCCCCGCGCTTCCTTTAATTCGTGGTCCCGTGAGGCCCGGAAGGACGCGCCGATGAAGATGGCCTGCCGTCGTACGCCTGCCTGTCTCCGCCCGGCGGAGACTTTTTTTTGCCCATGAGCCCCGAGCGTCCCATGAAAAGGCCCAGCGCCCTGGTGGTGCTCGAGGACGGCTGGCACGCGCGTGGCCGGCTGGCCGGCGCGGCCGGCACCGCCGCCGGCGAGTTCGTCTTCAACACCTGCATGTCGGGCTACCAGGAGGTCCTGACCGACCCCTCCTACACGCGGCAGGTTGTCGTCATGACCTACCCGCTGATCGGGAACTACGGGATCACCGCGACCGACGGCGAGTCACCGCGGCCGCGGGTGGCCGGGTTCGTCATGCGGACCTGCGTCGGGGAGCCCTCCAACTGGCAGGCGATAGAGTCCCTCCCGGCCTACCTCGAGCGGCACGGGGTCGTCGCCGTCGATGGCATCGACACCCGTGCCCTGACCCTTCACCTGCGAGACCGGGGAGCCCTGCGCGGAATCGTCACGAGCGAGACCGTGGGCGTCGACGAGGCGGTCGAGCAGGCGCGCTCGATACCGGTCATGGAGGGGCTCGACCTGGCGACCCTGGTCATGCCGCCGGCGGCCACGACCGAGGGCCGGGGTGCCCTGACGGTGGCGGCGCTGGATCTCGGGATGAAGCAGAACATCGTCCGGCGACTGGACGCCGAGGGATGCCGCGTGGTCCGCCTCCCGGGGGGGACCTCGGCGGACGAGGTCCTCGCGCTCGCGCCGGACGGCGTCTTCGTCTCCAACGGCCCCGGCGATCCGGCGGCCGTCCGGGGCGCGATCCGGACCCTGGCCGAGCTGTCCCGCCGCGCGCCTGAGCTCCCGACCTTCGGGATCTGCCTCGGCCACCAGCTCCTGGCCCTCGCTCACGGCGGCGAGACCTACAAGCTCAAGTTCGGCCACCACGGGGGAAACCACCCCGTCCAGGACGTCCGGACCGGAGAGATCGACATCACGAGCCACAACCACGGCTTCGCGGTCCGGGAGGGGAAGGGGCGCGTGGTCGCCGGCGCGCCCGGGCTCGACGTCACGCACGTCAACCTCTACGACGGCACCGTCGAGGGGTTCGCCCACCGTGAGCGCCCGCTCTTCGCGGTCCAGTACCACCCCGAGGCGGCGCCCGGGCCGCACGACGCCCTCCACCACATCGAGGCATTCGTGGCGGCGATGCGGGAAGGCGCGTAGATGCCGCGCCGGGACGACCTCGAGACCATCCTGCTGATCGGGTCGGGGCCGATCGTGATCGGCCAGGCGTGCGAGTTCGACTACTCCGGCACCCAGGCCTGCCGCGCGCTGGCCGACGAGGGGTACCGGGTCGTCCTCGTCAACTCGAACCCGGCCACGATCATGACCGATCCGGCGTCGGCCGATCGGGTCTACCTCGAGCCGCTGACCGTCGACACCTGTCGCCGGGTGATCGAGCGCGAGCGCCCCCAGGCCCTGCTGCCGACCCTGGGCGGCCAGACGGCGCTCAACCTGGCGCGCGAGCTCGCCCTGGCCGGGATCCTCGACGAGTACGGGGTCGAGCTGATCGGGGCTCGCCTGGAGGCGATCGAGCGGGCCGAGGACCGCGAGCGGTTCCAGGCGCTCATGATCGAGAACGAGATCGCGGTCCCGCGGGGCGGCTTCGCCCGGTCGGTGGACGAGGCCGAGCGTGTGGTTGCAATCACCGGCTTCCCGGTCATTCTCCGCCCGGCCTACACGCTGGGCGGCGCGGGCGGGGGCGTCGCGACGACGAGCGAGGAGCTCGAGCCGATGGTCGCGGCCGGGCTCCGGGCGAGCCCGATCGGCGAGATCCTGATCGAGGAGAGCGTCCTCGGTTGGAAGGAGTTCGAGCTCGAGGTGATGCGGGACAGGGCCGACAACTGCGTCGTCGTCTGCTCGATCGAGAACCTGGACCCGATGGGGGTGCATACGGGGGATTCGATCACCGTCGCCCCGCAGCAGACCTTGAGCGACCGCGAATATCAGGAGATGCGGAACACCGCGTTCCGGGTGATCCGCCTGGTCGGCGTCGAGACCGGCGGCTCCAACATCCAGTTCGCGGTGGACCCGACGACCGGCCGCCAGGTCGTGATCGAGATGAACCCGCGGGTCTCGCGCTCGAGCGCGCTGGCTTCGAAGGCGACCGGCTTTCCGATCGCCAAGATCGCGGCGCGGCTGGCGGTCGGCTACACGCTGGACGAGATCGTCAACGACATCACCGGGACGACGCCGGCCTCGTTCGAGCCGACCCTCGACTACGTGGTGGCCAAGGTGCCGCGCTTCGACTTCGCCAAGTTTCCGGGCTCGGATTCGCGGCTGACGACGGCCATGAAATCGGTCGGCGAGACGATGGCGATCGGCCGCACGTTCGGCGAGGCCCTCCAGAAGGGGCTCCGGGGACTCGAGACCGGGACCACCGGCCTCTTCGGCGCGGAGTGGGCGGCTCTCGACGAGGCCGAGCTGGCGGAGCGGCTCGAATCGCCGAGCGCGATCCGGATCCTCCTGGTCGCCGAAGCGCTCCGGCGGGGCTGGCCGGTCGAACGGCTGAGGGTGGAGACCGACATCGATCCATGGTTCCTGAGCCAGATGGCGCGACTGGCCGCGCTCGACGTGGCGGCCGGGGAGGAGGGTCCGCCCGCGGACGAGCGGGGCTGGCGACGGCTCAAGGGGGAGGGGTTCTCGGATGCCCGTCTTGCCCGCCGCTGGGGCCTGACCGAGCCGGCAGTGACCGCCTCCCGCGAGCGGGCCGGCGTCCGGCCCGCCTTCAAGGTCGTGGACACCTGCGGCGGCGAGTTCGAGGCAAGGACCCCGTACTTCTACTCGACCTACGATCCGGGTGACGAGGCGGTCCCGCTCGACGGGCCCAAGGTCCTCATCCTCGGCGGGGGACCGAACCGGATCGGACAGGGGATCGAGTTCGACTACTGCTGCGTCCAGGCGGCCTTCGCGCTGCGCGAGATCGGACACCGGGTGATCATGGTGAACTGCAACCCGGAGACGGTTTCCACCGACTACGACATCAGCGATCGACTCTACTTCGAGCCGCTCACGTTCGAGGACGTCAAGGCGATCGTGGAGAAGGAGCGGCCGGACGGGATCCTGGTCCAGTACGGCGGCCAGACGCCCCTCAAGCTGGCTCGCCGGCTGGACGAGGCCGGGGCCCGCATCATCGGCACTTCGCCCGACGCCATCGACCGGTGCGAGGACCGGGACCGGTTCGGACGGCTCCTCACCAGGCTCGGGATGCGCCAGCCGAGCTCGGGGATCGCGCGGACCGCCGCGGAAGCCCGACGCGAGGCCGCGCGGGTCGGCTATCCGGTTCTCCTCCGGCCCTCCTATGTGCTGGGCGGCCGTGGCATGGTCGTCGTCCGGGACGAGGCCGCGCTCGAGCGGATCCTGGGGACCGTCCTGCGCGTCTCGGAGGAAGGGCCCGTCCTGATCGACGAGTTCCTCGAGGGCGCCACCGAGTTCGATGTCGACGCCATCGCCGACGGCGAGCGGGTCGTGATCGGCGCGATCATGCAACACATCGAGGAGGCCGGCATCCACAGCGGCGACTCGACCTGCATCCTCCCGCCGCCCGACCTGGATCCCCGGATCGAAGCCGCGCTCCGCGAGCAGACGCGGCGGCTCGGGACGGAGCTCGGGGTCCGCGGGCTCATGAACGTCCAGTTCGCGGTCAGGGGCGACGAGGTC
>DASRVA010000178.1:0-9907 GCA_035687745.1 Gemmatimonadota bacterium | reverse complement strand
GGTTGAGGTCCGGGACCCCCCGCCGCGTCCTCCGCGCTGTCCGCGTCCTCGCCCGCCGACGAGGGCCGCGCCATCCACCACACGATCCCCCCCGCCACGACGAGCGCGGCCAGGATCAGGACCCAGCGCCCCCAGGGCGCGGAGGACGTCTGGGTCGGTCGCTTTCCGGTTGCCATCCGATGACCTCCTGTTTCGTTTCGAATTCGATTACGCGGCGGCGCCCAACGCGGCGCCCCCGGTCCCGACCGGCTCCACTCCCAGCTCGACCGCGTACGTCAGAAGACGCTCGACGACGGGTTCGCGCTCGGTGAGCTGCATGATGTCCGAGCGCGCGTCGGCCCCGTTCGGCAGGTCGCGGAGGTACCCCTTCCAGTGCTTGCGGAACTCGATCACGCCGCGGCGTGTCCCCTTGAACTCCACCGACAGGTCGAGGTGCTCGAGCGCGGTCCCGATCCGCTCGCCGGCCCCGATCTCCGGGACGCGCCCCGTGTCGCGGTAGACCTTGGCGCGCCAGAAGATCCACGGGTCGGCGATCGCCGCCCGGCCGATCATGACCCCGTCCACGTGGTAATCGTCGAACATCCGGATCGCCTCTTCGGGATCCCGGATGTCCCCGTTCCCGAAGACGGGGATCGACACCGCTTCCTTGGCGCGGCGGATCCACTCCCAGTCGGCCTCGCCCTTCCGCTGCTGGGCGCGGGTCCGGCCGTGGACGGCGAGCGCCCGGACACCCAGCCGCTCGAACATCCGCGCGTTCTCGACGATCCGGATGGAGTCGTCGTCCCAGCCGAGCCGCGTCTTGACGGTGACGGGGAGCCGCACCGCGCCCACGATCCCTTCGACGATCGCGGCCATGAGGGCCGGATCCTGGAGGAGCCCCGCCCCGGCACCCTTGCACGCCACGCTCTTCACCGGACAGCCGATGTTGATGTCGATCAGCTCGGGGCCCGCCTGCTCGGCGATCCGCGCGGCCTCGACCATGACCTCCACGCTCGAGCCGAAGATCTGGATGCCGACCGGCCGCTCGCCGTCGGCGAGGCGGAGCTTCTCCAGGCACTTCCGGGCATCCCGGACGAGCCCCTCGGACGAGATGAACTCGGTGTACACGACGTCCGCTCCCAGCCGCCGGCACATGAGCCGGAAGGGCTGGTCCGAGACGTCCTCCATGGGCGCCAGGAGGAGCGGACGGTCGAGGGTCAGGGATCCGATCGTGATCATGGCGCCGGGAATCTGTCGCCTGCCTTCGGAGACCGTCAAACGGCGACGCTCGGGCGGCCGGCCTCCCGGCCCCGGAACCGCGCCACCTCGTCTCCCAGCCGGCGTTCGTCCCAGCCCAGAAGGGGGGCGGCCGCGCGGGCCGCCCGGGCGAGGCCCTTCGCCGGGACCGGCTGGCCGCCCGGGAGGAAGCTCAGCCGGCGGTCGACCAGGTCTTCCAGGGTCTCGACCATCTCCAGGCAGGACCGCCGGACCTCGGCCGCGCTCCACGGAAAGCCGTCGGCCAGGGGCTCGGCGCTCTCAGGATCCGCGGCCCATTCGGCGAAGACGGAGCCCGCGTCCGGCCCGAAGAGCTCGCGGACCCGGGCCACGTCCAGGGGCCTCGCCCCGCGCGGCGGGGCGACGACCTCCGGCGGCGAGGGAACCAGCGGCCGGCCGGCCGTCACACACGGCCGGCCCCGACGACCGAGGAGCTCGAGGACACGATCGACGGTCTCTTCGGCCATCCGGCGGTAGGTGGTCAGCTTCCCGCCCGCCACCGTCAGGAACCCCCCGGCGGTCTCCTCGATCGCCTCGTCCCGCGGGATGGCGCCGGGATCGCGCTCCCCGGTCCGGACCAGGGGCCGCCAGCCGGCCCACGTCCCGGCCACGTCGGCGACATCCAGGTCCACATCGAGCGCCGACCGCAGAACGGAGATCAGGTACCGGACGTCGCTCTCCGGCGCTTCCAGGTCGTCCACGTCGCCGTCGTCCCGCGTGTCCGTCGTCCCCACGTAGGTCCAGTCGCTCTCCGGAACGGCGAACACGAGCCGGCCGTCGGCCGCCGGCAGCGCGGTCGGGTCACGGATCGGGAGGGCCCCGTTCGAGACCACGACGTGGATCCCCTTCGTGGGCTCCAGGATCGGCGAGGTCCCGGGTGCCGCCAGACGGCGGAGGCGGTCGGACCAGGGGCCGGTCGCGTTCACCCAGACGGTCCCCCGGAGCGTGGACCGGGAGCCGTCCAGGCGGTCCTCGAGCTCGCCGAGCCATCCCTGGTCCCACCGCTCGACGTCCCGGACCGCCAGGCGGCTCGCGGCCACGGCGCCGGCCCGGCGGGCGTCGGCCACGGTCTCGATCACGAGCCGGGCGTCCCGGATCAGGCAGTCCCCGTAGAGGCCAGCCCCCTCCAGGGCATCGGCAAAGAGGAGAGGCTCGTGGGCTCGCGCCCGCCCGGCGTCCAGGATCCGGTGCCGCCCCAGCCGGGCCCCGGCCGCCAGGGCGTCGTAGAGCGCGAGCCCGGCCCGCATCTTCCAGAGCGGCAGGTTCCGCCGGACGGCGGGGATCAGGAACGGGACCGGGCGGGCGAGATGGGGCGCGATCGACAGGAGGGTGGCGCGCTCAGCGAGCGCCGTCCGGACCAGGTCCAGGTCCAGGTGCTCCAGGTAGCGGAGACCCCCGTGGGCGAACTTGGTGGTCCGGGACGAAGTCCCGCTCGCCCAGTCCCCCGCCTCGACCAGCGCGACCGAAAGGCCACGCAGCGCCGCGTCGCGGGCGACGCCGGCGCCGGTCACGCCGCCCCCCACGACGACCACGTCCCAGGCCGTCCTCTCCAGACGCTCCCGGGCCCGCGCACGATCCCAGCCCCTCGTCGCCGCGTCCGGGGTCACGTCTGGCGGCCTCCGCGGCCTTCCCCTATCTTCGCTCCGTCGTTGATCGGAACGTGATTCCGCAACGCGCGGCCCGGGTGGGCCGCGTTTTTTTCGCTCCCCACGGGAAGTCCGGAACGGGAGAACCGGCCTTGCTTCAGGAACTCCGCCAACGGCTCGACGATCAGATCGCCGAGCTCGACCGCGAGCTCAGGATCGAGCTCCCGCGCCTCATCGCCGAGGCGAGGGCGCTCGGTGACCTGCGCGAGAACGCCGAGTACAGCGCCGCGCTCGAGCGGCAGGAGTTCGTGAGGGCCCGGCTCTCCCAGCTCACCCGCCGGCAGAGCGAGCTCAGCTCGATCGACCTCCGGGACGTCCCCAGGGACCGGGCCGGGTTCGGCTCGCGGATCCGGCTCGAGGGAGAGGACGGCGAGCGCCGTTCGTGGCAGCTGGTGTTCGCCGAGTTCGCCGATTTCGACGACGGCATGGTCTCGCTCGCCTCCCCGCTGGGCCGGGCCGTGCTCGGCGCCCGGCCGGGAGACCGGGTGCAGCTCCAGGCGCCGGGCGGCGCCCGCGGGTTCCTGGTCGTCGAGATCGTCACCGTGCACGGGGAGACGCTATCCGATGTGGCGGGCGGGGACACGCCGGCCGACGAGGAGGAAGAAGACGATGGCTGACGTGAAGTGCCAGCGCTGCGGCGAGACGAAGACCGGCCTCGCTCGGCCGCCCTACCCGGACGCCCTCGGCCGCCAGATCGCCGAGAAGATCTGCGCCGATTGCTGGGAGGAAGCGAAGCGCATCCAGGTCATGGTGATCAACGAGAACCGGCTGGACCTGAGCGACCCGCGGGCGCAGGAGATCCTCGAGCGGGCGACGCGCGACTTCCTGGGATTTCCGGAAAGCGACAGCTAGAGCGGCTCGCCTCAGCGCCTCCGCAGCTCCGTGAGGACGTCGTCGAACTCGGGGAACTCCCCGGTTCGCTTCTTCGAGTGGATCAGATCCCCGTCCACGTGGACCTCGAATACGCCGCCACCGCTCGGGATCAGCTCGACCTCGGCGGAGGAAATCTCACTCTCGATGAGGGCGGCCAGACTGGTCGCCCGCGGCTCGTAGCTTCAAGCCGTGCAGTATTCGATGGTGACGTTCATGCAGCGCCCTTTCGACCGCGTTCATCGCCAGTCGCACGGGCAGAGACCGAAGAATCTGTCCTCCCGCGCGCGGCGATAGGCCTCCTCCAGGGACAGCCCCTGCCGGCGGAAGCGCTGGATGTCGCGCAGGCGGTGGACATCGCCCTCCGACCACCAGCGCGGATCCTCGCCTCCACGGTGGACGTCGGGCGTGACCCAGCCGGCGGCCGCGCAGGCGTCCATCGTCGCCCGATCCAGCCCATCCACCCGACGCAGGACCTCGTCCGTTCGCATGCCGCGCTCAGGGTAGGCGGATGCGCACGGGGCGTCAACGGGGCCCATGGGTGATTTTCGCCCCGAGGGAGGTTAGTTTTCGAACCCTGGAAAATGGAAACCGAGTTATCCGGCCTGGACATCCTCTTCCGTCTGCTGGCCGTTCTCGTCCTCGTGGGTGCGAACGGCTTTTTCGTGGCCAGCGAGTTTTCCCTCGTCTCGGTCCGCAGGACGCGAATCGAGGAGCTCGTCCGCGAGGGAAAGCCTCTGGCGCGAGCCGTGAAGGAGGCGCTCACCGACCTGGACGCCTACCTGGCGGCCACCCAGCTCGGGATCACCATGGCCTCGATCGGCCTCGGGTGGATCGGCGAGCCCGCGCTGGCGGCCCTCCTCGATCCCCTCTTCGCCTGGCTCCCCCCGACATGGCAGCTCATCAGCTCCCACGCCATGGCGGTCGTGCTCGCTTTCGCGATCATCACGTCGCTCCATATCGTCCTGGGCGAGCTCGCGCCGAAGTCGATGGCCATCCAGCGCTCCGAGAAGACCGCGCTCGCGGTCGCTCTCCCCACCAAGTGGTTCCTCATGCTGTTCAAGCCGTTCATCATGTTCCTGAACAGCCTGGGGTGGCTAATCCTGCGCCTGTTCGGCATCGAGCCGGTAGGGCCCGGGCACCACATCGCCCATACCGAGGAGGAGCTCAAGATGATCGTCTCGGCGAGCACCGAGGCGGGCGTGCTCGAGCCCGAGGAGGAGGAGCTCATTCACCGCGTGTTCGAGTTCGCCGACCTGACCGCGAACCAGGTCATGGTGCCGCGGACGGAGCTGATCGGCCTCCCGCTCACCGCATCCCGCGAGAAGATCGAGGAGATCCTCCACGAGCACGGCTTCACGCGCTATCCGGTCTATGACGGATCGCTCGACAACATCCTCGGGGTCGTCAACGTCAAGGACCTGCTCCCGCTTCTGAATGAGCGGAACGGTCCGCTCGATCTCCGGCGGATGCTCAAGACCCCGATCGTGATGCCCGAGTCGATCCGCGTGTTCCGGCTCCTCTCCGCCATGCAGGCGGATCGTCGGCACATGGTCGTCCTGATCGACGAGTTCGGCGGAACGGCCGGAATCGTTACGCTGCGGGATCTCCTCGAGCGGATCATCGGCGACGTCCGGAGCGAGGAGGAAACGGAGTGGCCCGACGTGGTCGGGGTCGGCGTGAACGAGGCCTTGATTGACGGGCTGCTTCTGATCCCCGACGTCAACGAGCTGTTCGGGCTCGAGCTCGACGAGGAGGACTATCACACGATCGGCGGCTACGTGTTCGGGATCCTCGGCCGCCGGCCGGAGATCGGCGACGAGGTCGAGGCGCCGGGCTGCCACCTCAAGGTCGAGGCGCTGGACGGCATGCGAGTGAGCAGGCTCCGGATCACGACCGAGCAGCCAGCCGAGAGCCCGGCGGTCGGCGAGTCGGAGTAGACCCCTCCTCCCGGTCCGTCAATCCTGCGGGCCGGTGAAGCGAAAGACGAACAGCCCCCGGTTCATGTCGCTGGCGACGATCCGGCCGTCGTCCGTCCAGTGGACCCCCCACGCCCCCTGGAAGCTGTCCTGCTCCTTGTCGTGGGCGGGCAGGAGACCGGTCGGCTCCTCATCGGCGCCCGGGTGGGTGTCGTAGAAGCCGACCAGCCGCGGCCGCGTCGGATCCGAGACGTCGACCACCTCGACCCCGTGCTTGTAGTGGGACAGGTACGCGACGGCCCCGTTCCGGACCTGGAAGTTGTGGGGTACGGTCCCCAGGCGCGGCTGGTAGGCGCCCTCGAAGCGCGGCGCCCCTGGATTCGAGACGTCGAAGATCCGGATTGGAGCGTTCACGTTCTCCTCGGCGACGTAGAGGTGACGTCCATCCGGCGAGAGCCAGGAGGAGTGGGTGAAGGCGAGCGGGTCGAAGGCGACGCCGCCCAGGACCGCCGGACTCGCCGGATTCGCGAGCGAGGCCACCGTGAGCTGCCCGCGGTTGCCCTCGAACCCCATGCTCGAGCCGAAGAGGAGGCCATCCCGGACGTGAGCGTCGTGAGCCGTCGCGGGGTCGGGATCGATCCGGCTCAGGAAGCGCGGCTCGGCCGGATCCGAGACGTCGAAGAGGGAGAAGTCCGTCCGCGCCGCAGCGACGGTCAGGAGATCCCCGTCGAGCCATAGGTTGTGCGCGCTCGGCGCGACGGCGGTCGGCACGCCACCGATCACGACAGGATTCGTCGAGTCGGAGACATCCACCACCGTGACGCTGAAGGGGTACGCCTCGAAGCCGTGGAAAGGCTCGTGGGAGACGTAGGCGATCCCGTCCGCGACCTTGACGTCCTGCGTGAACTGTCCTTCCCCCGCGAAGCGCCCCACCTCGGCCACGCCGCCTTCCAGAGAGACGATCGAGATCCCGCCCGCCGACCGGCGCGCCACGTGCGCCCGGCCGCCATCCACCCACACGTCCCCCACGGTCCCGCTCGGATAGGGGACGTGAGCCACCAGCTCGAGGTTCCAGCTCTCCCGGTAGCGCACGGAGACCTGGACGGTGTCGCGGGCGACGGGGATGTCGTCGACCACGAGAGCGGCTTCCACCCGGGTCGTCCCCGGCCTGAGCGCCGCGCTCGTGATCGAAGGACCCCTTCCCAGGATGACAGGGAATCCCCGATACAGGTCGTCCAGCGAGCGCCAGACGACGTCGTCCGCGGATCCACCCTCGAAGGCGGCGGTCAGCGGCGCCGGGGCGCCCCAGTCGACCGTGCCGCCCTGCCAGGTGATCGCGATCGTGCCGGGGCCGGGATCGGGGTCGCCGGGCGCGGAAGGCCCGTCGCTGCAACCGACGAGCGCAGCCGTGACGACGAGCAGCGATGACAGGAGCTTCCTCATCCCTGCTGAAACACCGACGGTGGGGTCGGGGTTCACCCTTTCAGCCGGACAAGCTCGCTTCCAGCGCCTCCAGGAAGCCGTCGAGCTGCCGATCGGTGATGACCGCCGGAGGCGTGAGGACGATCACGTTGCCGTGCCGGCCGCCGGCCATGGCGAGGTAGCCGCGGCGGGCGAGGGCCGCGGAGATCTCCGAGGCCGTGTCCGGGTCGGGCTCGCGGGTCGCCCTCTCGGTCACAAAGTCGATTCCCCACAGAGCCCCCGCCCCGCGGACGTCGCCGACCGCGGAGTGGCGCTGGCGGATCCTCGCGAGCCCGGACTTGAGCCGCCGGCCGATCGACTGCGCGCGGGCGGGAAGCTCCAGCCGCCGGATCTCGGCCAGCGCCGCCCACGTGGCCGCGACCGCCACCGGGTTCGCCATGTAGGTCGCCGCGTGTCGGGCTTCGCCCGCGCTCTCCCACGCCTTCATGAGAGCCGGACGTCCCAGGACGGCCGCGAGCGGCATCCCGCCGGTGATCCCCTTCCCCACCGTGGCCAGGTCCGGCTTCAGCGGGCCGCTCGCCCATTCGCGCCCCGTGCGGCCCCCGCCGGTCAGGATCTCGTCGGCGACGATCAGGATCCGGCGCTCCCGGGCTGCCTCCCCGAGCGCGGCCATCCAGCCGGGCGGCGGGACGACGACGCCCTCGCGCCCCAGGACCGGCTCGACGACCCACGCCCCGATGCGCGGCTTGACGGGATCGGCGTTCCACGCGTCTACCTCGGCCAGAGCGGCGTCCAAACAGGCAAGGCCGCACTCGGGGTGCTGAAGGCGATAGGGACATCGGTAGCAATCGGGGTAAGGTACCCGCAGGGTGGCCGGCATCAGCGCATCCTCGAACGGCTCGCGGAACGCGGGCCTGCCGGTCGCGCGGAGAGCCCCCAGCGAGGTCCCGTGGTAGCCGCCCTCGAACGCCACGACCCCGGTCCGGCCGGTCGCCAGGTGGACGGTCTTCAGCGCGAGGTCGATCGCCTCGGCGCCCGAGGTCGCGAAGAAGACGCGCCCGTTACGGATGGGTCCCTGACTGGTGAGCGCTCCGGCCAGAGCCGTCCGCAACGGATGGGGCGCGGCATCCGCCAGGCCGTGGAGGAGCCGGCGCGAGGCGTCCCGGATCCACCGCACGACGTACGGATTCCGGTGACCCACGAACGCGGCGCCGAACCCGCCGGTCAGGTCGACGTAGCGGTTCCCGTCCACGTCGACCACGTTGGCGCCGCGGGCGCCAAGCCACCCGATCGGCGCCCGGCCGTTCACGATCCCAAGGGCCGGGCCGGGCTCGAACCCGGCGCCGTGCTCGGCGAGCCAGCGGCTGTTGCCTCCCGGCGGTGGAGCGACGACCCGGGGGAGCGCGTTCCCGGACGGATCGCGGAACGGGACAGGGGTCGGTTCGCCGGCGCGGGGCCTTCGACCCCGGTCGATCAAGGCGCGCCCACCTTCCGTACCAGCGCCTCCAGCCCGATCCGGTACGAATCGGGCCCATGTCCCTGGACCCGGCCGACGCAGACGTCCGCGAGTACCGACGTCCGGCGCCACTTCTCGCGTTTGTCCAGGTCCGAAAGGTGGACCTCGATGACCGGCTTGCCGAAATCGCGCAGCGCGTCGGCCAGCGCGTAGGACGTGTGGGTCAGGGCGCCGGCGTTGACCAGTGCGCCGTCCGCCCAGTCGCTTCGCTCCTGGATGCGGTCGATCAGCGCGCCCTCGTGGTTGGACTGGAACCACTCGAGAACCGCGCCCAGCTCCCTCGCGACGGGCTCGAGGTCGTGCTCGATCTCGGCCAGCGTCTTCGTTCCGTAGATCGCCGGGTCGCGGCGGCCGAGCCAGTTCAGGTTGGGGCCGTTGAGGACGAGCACGTTCATGGGAGCGCGGCCTGGAGCTCCGTCTCACCCAGCTCCGCGATCGTGACCTCGCCGGCGCGGACCGGAATCGGAACGTGCAGCTTCCCGCCCGCGCGCTTCTTGTCGTGACGGAGGGCGTCCAGCAGGTCCGCCGCTTCGAGGTCGGCGTCGGGAACGGCCGGAAGGCCGAGCGCCGCGAGCGCGCGCTCGATCCGGCTGGCCACCCCGGCCTCGGTGATCCCGATCCGCTCTCCCATCCGGGCCTCGGCCACGAGCCCCATCGCGATCGCCTCGCCGTGGGTCCAGCGCCCCCGCCCGGCGGCCTCGACCGCGTGCCCGAGCGTGTGGCCCAGGTTCAGCACGCGGCGCCGGCCGGTCTCGCGCGGATCCTCGTCGACCACCTGGACCTTGACGTGGATCGCCCGCGCCACCGCCTCCTCCAGGACATCCAGCCGCCTGGCGAGGAGGGCGCTCGCCTCGCGCTCGCAGAGATCGAGGAGGTCGGGATCGCCGATCAGCCCGGCCTTGACGACCTCGGCCCATCCCGAGCGCCACTCGCGCTCCGGCAGGGTCAGCAGGCAGACGAGGTCGGCGCCGACCAGGACCGGCGGATGGAAGCTCCCGACCGCGTTCTTGAGGCCGTCCAGGTCGATCGCGTTCTTGCCGCCGATCGCGGCGTCGACCTGGGCGAGGAGAGTGGTCGGGAACAGGGCCAGCGGGATCCCGCGCTTGAAGGTCGCCGCCGCCATCCCGCCCACGTCGCCCGCCGCCCCGCCGCCCAGGATGAGGGCCGGAGTGTCGCGGTCGGCCCCCTGGTCGCGGAGGGCCCGCCAAACGCGCTCGAGCCCGGCCGTCGACTTGGCGGCCTCGCCGGCCGCGAGCGGACAGGGCTCGGCCGTCCAGCCG
>DASRVA010000177.1:0-22170 GCA_035687745.1 Gemmatimonadota bacterium | reverse complement strand
GTTCAAGTTCGAGGAGCAGGAGGAGCTCCACAACAACATCATCGACAAGGGGCTCCTGCGGCTTTGCCAGGCCAACATCAAGCGCGCCGAGGTGATGGCCTCGGACTACCCGGACGTCGAGATCGAGACCCAGATCCTGATCGGAAAGCCGTTCCAGGTGGTCCTTCAGTGGGCCGAGGAGGTCCGGCCGACCCTGATCGTCGTGGCGCGCCACGGAAGCCACCGCATCGAGGGAACGGACCTCGGGTCCCAGGCCGACAACCTGGTCCGTCTCGCGCCGACCAGCGTCCTCTTGGTCGGCACGACCGAGGTCCATCCCGAGGAGATCCCGTGGATCGAGGAGGACGGCGAGACCGGGCTCGAGTGGGCGCCGGCCGCGGAAGTGCGCATCCTGCGCGTCCCCCCGTTCGCGCTCGGCATCGCCCGCAAGGCGGTCGAGGAGTACGTGATCGAGACCTACGGCCCGGCCCCGGGGAACGGACACGCCGAAAACGGCCACGGCTCGCTGCCGGTCGTCACCGGCGAGCGCCTCGACGAGGCGATCCGGAAGCTCCTGCCGACCCACATGCAGCTCATCATGGGGATCGGGACCGCCGAAGAGCTGGCGCTCGCCGAGGTCAAGGCCGAGGAGGCGATGAAGCGGACGGTCGTCGAGGGATCGGACGCGGACGCCGCTCCGGAGACCCGGCTGGTCGAAGCGAAGTGTCCCTACACGGGGCACGCCCAAACCCGCGAGTGGACGCCGAAGGACGACGTCGTCTGGACCGAGGAGGCGTTCCAGCGACTCCGGCTGGTTCCCCTGATCGCACGGCCGCTGGCGCGGAACACGGTCGAGCGCTTCGCTCGCGAGAACGCGCTCTGGCGGATCACGACCCGGGTCATGGACGAGAACAAGCAGGCCATGATCGAGGCCGACGAGTTCGACATGGATACCATGCTGGTCATGTTCAAGGAGCTCCAGTCCAAGCAGCTCCGGGCCGCAGCGGAGGGCGTGGACGGCCTTTCGCCGGAGATGCGACGCTTCATCGACGAAGCCAAGGCGGCCGGCGTGACGCGCTGCCCGATCCGGGACATCGAGGCCCAGGCCGAGCGCTGCCCCGTCGACTTCAAGGCCACCACGCCCGAAGCGGCGCGCGCCGCCGTGAAGCGACTGATGGCGGGCCAGCCTGACGGGAAGGACGACCAGGCGGAGGACGCCCCCGGGTGACCCTGCCCCATGTCGTCGCCTGGAACCTGACCCGCCGCTGCAACCTGGCGTGCTCCCATTGCTACATCGCGGCCGGCTCCTGGCACGCCGCCGACGAGGAGCTGCCGACGGCCGACTGCCGCCGGATCGCCGATGAGATCCTGGAGGTCAATCCGCGACCGCTCGTGATTCTCTCGGGAGGGGAGCCGCTCCTGCGCGAGGACCTCGAGGAGACCGCCCGGCACCTGGCTTCGAGGGGGGCGACCGTGGTGGTCGGCACCAACGGAACCCGCCTCACGGTGGACCGGATCGAGACGCTGAAACAGGCGGGCGTCCAGGGCGTGGCGGTGAGCGTGGACTCGCTCGATCCCGTCTATCACGACCGGTTCCGGCACGGCGACGGCGCCCTCGAGGAGACGCTGGCGGCGGTGGAGCGCCTCCGCAAGCAGCGGCTGGACTTCATCGTCCAGACCTCCGTCACGCGCGGCAACCGGGCCGAGATTCCCGGGATCGCGGAGTGGGCGGCCGGCAAGGGTGCGGTCGGCTTCAACGTCTATTTCCTGGTCCAGACCGGGCGTGGCGCAGGGATGCGCGGCCTGACCCCGGCCGAGAACGAGGAGGTCCTGGCGGAGCTGGTCCGGCTGGAGGCGAGGTACCGGGGCCGGATGATGGTGCGATCGAAGTGCATGCCCCAGATCATGCGGCACGTGCACGCGCGTGGCGGGGATTCGCCGCTCATGGCCTACTCTACCCGCTGCCCGTGCGGGGTCCAGTACTGCCGGATCACGCCCGAGGGCCGCGTGACCCCCTGCCCCTACCTCCCCGTGGAGGCGGGGGACCTGACCCGTCAGTCCTTTCGGGAAGTGTGGACCGATTCGCCGGTCTTCGCTCGCCTCCGCTCCGGGGCGCTGGGTGGGAAGTGCGGCCGGTGCGAGTACCGCGCCGTGTGTGGAGGCTGCCGTGCGCGGGCCTTCGCAGACACAGGCGATTACCTGGCGGCCGACCACGCGTGCGTCTACGAACCAACTGGCGATCGGGAGCTCGTCCGGCCGGCTGCGGTCGCCTATGGGGATGCCGGAGCTTGGGACGACCCGACGATCGGCGACGCCACCGATACGGCAACTCGGACTGGTCTCCAGTGGACGTCCGCGGCGCGCGAGAGGCTCGATCGCGTGCCGAGCTTCGTCCGCGGCGTCGTCGCGGCGCGCGTGGAAGCCTTCGCCCGCGAGCGCGGCTACCGGGAGATCACCGAGGCGGTTCTCGATGAAGTTCGAAGATCGATGCCGGTCGACTTCTCGAAACGGCGCCCGTATTTCGCGAGAGATGCCGTGGTGCAAGGTTCCGACGTACGAGATGATGGCGGCTGAGATCACTGTGGCGGAGGAGGGAATATGAAAAGGCGCCCACTACTCGTGGGATGGCTGCTCGCTGGCGCCGTCCTTTGTGCCCCCGTATTGGCTCAGGAGCCAGCCGGTCGTGGAGTCTACATGATCGGCACCGACATGATGCGCCCGGTGCTCTACTTCTTCGACCCGGGCACCGACCGAATGATCACCTTCGATCTCACGCGAGACCCGAAGTGGCCGGGCGGCGCACCGCTCCACACCGTTGTGGTGCCGGGAGGAGATCGTGCTTACCTGAGCGTGATGAGCTCGGAAACGGACCCCTTGACGATTCTTGCGCTTCAGATTGGAGAAATCGGCTGGGACGCCGGCACCGCAGACCTCTCGATCGTCGACGTAATCCGCGTGGCCGAGCCGGGCACGGCGCCCGCCATGGCGAGGGTCGAACAGTCGGACGCGACGCAGCCGATCACCGCCTTGTGGCGGCCCGCCAACCAGCAGCTTCACGGCCCGACGGTTCTGCCCAATGGGCGATTCGTCTACTTTGCGCAGTGGACCGATGACAAGATCCGTGTTGTCGATGTCTCGAGGGACGCCCTCGCAACCGTTGATCCGATCCAGGAGGGGGCTCTCACGCGGCAGATCCACGGTGTGTTCTTCAATCCCTCCGGTACTCGCGCGATCTCCACCGGCTACTACTTCGACCTGTATTACGTCACGGTCTTCCGGGTTGACGCTCAATCCGGTGATCTCGAACCTGAGGACGTGATCGAGCTCTTCGCTGGCGAGGATCGGACCTACGCGGCGCTGACGCACTTCGTGGAGTGGCTGGACGACAGGCGCGCCCTTACGGCGACGCAGCAGGTAGGCCCAACTTCGCTGACGCCGACCGGCACTTCGGTTGTCGGACCGAGCGTCTGGCTGCTGGATGCCCAGGAAGGCACAGCTCGCATGATCATTCCCCCCACGGACGACCCTCGTGGGGAAGGGATCTACAAGGGGGCGTCCGACCTCATGGTGGTGGGCGACAAGCTCTACGTGGGTGAAGAGGACACCACCGACGACGAGATCGAAGCCAGCTACGTGTCTGTTTGGGACATCCGCGATCTCCTCGCGCCAAAATTCCTGAAGCGACTCTCTCCCGGCGTGGAGCTTCCGGAAGGATGGACCGTCTCACACGAGTTCTATCGCACACCTGACGGTCTCCACTTCTACGCTCAGAGCTATCATTCCGGTCATCTGGTGAAGATCGACCCGGCAACCGATGAGGTGGTCAAGGTCTGGTCCAAGGAGGACGGGTTCGTCATGCCACACGGCAACTTCGTCATGGGGAACCTGCGTTGAAGCGGCTGTCAGTTGACCGATCCTGCACGGCTGACGTTGCAGACTCCTAATCGCGTCCCCCTATTCGCTGGCGTTCTGGTGTTTGCCGGACTGGCGATCGCCCAGACGGGATGGGCCCAGGAGGCAGCCACGGCGGCCCAGGGCGTGCGTGAGTACGGCCAGTTCCCCGGCATCGGGAGCCGCGCGGCGATCTGGATCGCGGCCGAGGTCCATCTCATGTTCGCGGCATTCGTGCTGGGCGTCCCGATGTTCGCCATGGTGGCCGAGGCGATCGGGATCTTCGGCGGCGACGAGCGCTACGACCGGCTGGCGAAGGAGTTCACCCGGCTCCTCCTGATCGCCTACAGCGCGACCGCCATCTGGGGCGCCGTCCTGCTCTTCTTCCTGACCACGCTGTACCCGCGGTTCTGGGCCCATCTGGCCTCGATCTTCGAGGTCTCGATGTGGATCTACGTGGGACTCTTCTTCCTGGAGAGCTTCACGCTCTACCTGTACTACTACGGCTGGGACCGCATGAAGGCGGGGGCCGCCAAGTACGCCCACTGGGGGCTGGCGATCCTCCTCAACGTCTGGGGGACTGCGGTCATGTTCATCGCCGACTCGTGGCTCTCGTACATGATGAGCCCGCCGGCGGCGGTCACACCGGATACGGCGCCGGGCATGGTCCAGCTCTGGAGCGCCATCAACAACGCCACCTGGATGCCGATCAACATCCACCGGGTGATCGCGAATGTCGTCTTCGGCGGCGCGGTGGTGGCGGCCTACGCCGCCTACCGCTTCCTGGCCGCCCGCAGCGACGAGGAGCGCGCCCACTACGACTGGATGGGGTACGTCGGCAACCTGATCGCGATCGGGGCCTTGATCGTGCTGCCCTTCGCCGGCTACTACCTGGGGCGCGAGATCTACGAGTACAACGAGCAGATGGGGATCACGATGATGGGCGGCTTCATGTCGTGGCTCTGGATCATCCAGGCGTTCCTGATCGGCGTCCTGTTTCTGGCCGGCAACTACTACCTGTGGGTCGGGATGCAGCGGATCCCGGGCGCGGAGCGGTTCCTGCCGTACACGAAGTGGATGCTCCTCGTCCTCATCATCGGCGTGATCGTGTGGGCGACCCCTCACACGATGATCGCCGACCGCGCCGAGCTCGAGGCGATGGGTGGCTCCCACCACCCGTTCCTTGGCGTCCTGGGGGTCATGAGCGCGAAGAACACCGCGGTCAACCTCATGATCCTGACGACGTTCCTTTCGTTCCTCCTCTACCGGCGGGCGAACAAGCGTCCGGTCGTGTCGTGGGCGCGGGCGGGGACGCTCGTCCAGGCGGCGCTGTTCGTGATCGCGGCGGCCATCGTCCTCTTCTACGGCGTGTACGGGTACTTCGTGACCGCCATCGTGCGGATCGGGTTCAGCGTCTACCAGGTCCTGGCGGTCCTGTTCACGATCATCGGCGTCATGGCGCTCGACCTCTTCATGCTGCGTGGCGCCGGATCCCGGGGGGCCGTCCAGTGGGGGAAGATGCCCGAGCGGTCCCAGTACGCCCTGTTCGTGCTGGTCGTCACCTTCACGTGGCTCATGGGGCTCATGGGGTTCGCGCGTAGCGGGATCCGCCAGCACTGGCACGTCTGGGAGGTCATGCGTGACACGAGCCCCTGGGCGGCGACCCCGGCGCTCGGATACGCGGCCACCATGATCAGCGTCTGTGTGCTGATCTTCCTGGGCCTCATCTCGTTCATCTTCTGGCTGGGCGGGCTGGTCGAGAAGCCGCAGCTCGTCCCGAAGAAGGTCTGACGAGCCGTGTGGGCCACGAACCTGAAGATCCTGGGCGTCACGATCGGCACGATCGCGCTCTACACGCTGGTCGCCAACGTCATCCCGCAGATCGAGTCCGAGGTCCCCGAGGAGCTGAGCTTCACCGGCGAGGTCAGCGCGGCCGAGCTCGTGTCGGCGGGCGAGGAGCTCTACGCGGGCGCCGGCGGCTGCACGGCCTGCCACGGCCTGGGCGAGCGCGCCCCCAACCTGCTGACCGGCGAAGGGGACCAGGGGCCGATCGGCGCCCGCTGCGGGACGCGGGTCGACGGCGAGGATTGCAAGGCCTATCTCCATCGCTCGATGATCGAGCCGGGGGCCTTCGTCGTGCCGGGCTACCAGCCGATCATGCCCGACGTGTCGAGGACGCTTTCGGCGAACCAGATCTGGGCCCTGGTCGCGTATCTCGAGAGCCAGGGCGGGGAGGTCGACGTGACCGCGGCGGATCTGGAGGCCGAGGCGGCGGGCGGGGAGGAGCCCGCCGCGGGCAGCGGGGCGGCGGCCATCGCCACGACCGATCCGCAGGAGCTCCTGAACGAGATGCAGTGCCTCGCCTGCCACCGTCTAGGAAGCCAGGGCCAGGAGGTGGGGCCGCCCTTCGACGGCATCGGCGCGCGACGGGACGCCGCCTACATCCGCGGCTCGATCCTGGATCCGGCCGCCGAGGTGTCGACCGGCTACGAGCAGTTCGCCGGCATCATGCCGACGAACTTCGGCGAGCGGCTGAGCGCGGGGCAACTCGAGGCGATCGTGGACTTCCTGGCGGGTCAGCAGTGAACCCCGGATGAGGTCGCTGCTCCGGCATCCCTTCTGGCAGGCCATCGCCGTCCTGGCCATCGCCTACCTTCTGGTCCGGTTCGGCATCCCCTACGTGCCGCCGCTGCTCGGGATCGACAGCGCTCCGGTGCCCGGATCGGTCCTGCTCCAGTACATGCTGACCGTTCTGGCCGGGGTCCTCATCTGGGTCAGCGACAGCGAGGAGCGGTGGGACCGGTTCAAGGCCCCCATCCGCTCGACGATGGTCGAGGATGACCGCCGGTGGCTGAGGGTGGCGTTGCTGGTGGCGATCCCCCTCCTCGTGGGATGGCTCGCCTTCAAGCAGGTCAGGCAGACGGTGGCCGCCCCGCCCAGCCTCAGGTCGATCCATCCCGCGCCGCCGTCCTCGATCACCTTCCGGGGGAAGAGCATGACGCTGGCGGGCTTGAACAATCCCCTCAGGGTGGATGGATCGATCACCGAGGACGTCGAGGAGGGGAAGCGGGTCTACTACCAGAACTGCCTGTTCTGCCATGGCGACGCCCTGTCCGGCAACGGCCAGTACGCGCACGGGTTCGCTCCCACGCCTCTGCCCTTCACCGGGACCGGGACGATCGCCCAGCTTACCGAGAGCTTCGTGTTCTGGCGGATCGCCAAGGGCGGCCCCGGGCTCCCCCCGGAGGGGACACCGTGGAACTCGGCCATGCCGGCCTGGGAGGAGATCCTGACGGAAGAAGAGATCTGGGCGGTGATCGTCTTCCTCTACGAGCAGACCGGCAACACCCCGCGCACGTGGGAAGCGGCCGCCGAGGCGCCGGGCGAGGGGGCGGAATGAGGCGGCGGGCGATCCCGCTGGCCGCGCTGGCCGTCCTCCTGTCGGGATGGCCGGTGTCGGCCCAGGAAGCCGCTGCCGGGCGGGAGGTCTACGACCGGTGGTGCGCCGGATGCCACGGGGCGGAAGGCGAGGGGGACGGTCCCGCAGCGGGCACCATGCTCCCGCGGCCACGCGATTTCACGACCGCGCAGTACCAGGTCCGGAGCACGCCCAGCGGCGCCCTCCCGACCGACGCCGACATCCTCCACGTGATCGACGAGGGAATGCCGGGCACGGCCATGCCGGGCTGGAAGGACCATCTGAGCCAGGAGCAGCGAGAGGACCTGATCGACGTGTTGAAGGGGTTCTCGGCGTTCTTCGAGAGCGAGGAGCCGGGCGAGCCGATCGACGCCGGGAGTTCGACCGGCGGCGGCGAGGAGGCGGTCGCGGCCGGGCGCGAGATCTACGAGAAGATCGAGTGCTGGAAGTGTCACGGCCCGGCCGGCCGCGGAGACGGCCCCTCGGCGCCGACCCTGGAGGACGAGGACGGGCTTCCGATACGGGCCGCTGATCTCACCGAAGGCTGGCAATTCAACGGCGGAAGCTCGGTCGAGGCGATCTACACGCGCTTCCGGACCGGCATGAACGGCACGCCCATGCCTTCCTTCTCGGACCTGATCGAGGCCGAGGTCGTGACCGAGGACGAGCTCTGGCAGGTCGCCCACTTCGTGAAGAGCCTGTCGCCCGAGACGCCGCGCGTGAGCGAGGTCATCCGCGCCGCCCTTCTCGAAGAAGGCGAGCTCCCGGCGACCATCGAGGACGAGCGGTGGAGCGATGTCGAGCGGTTCTACGTGCCGCTCGTGGGCCAGATCATCGAGGAACCACGCTGGTTCGCCCCGAGCGTGGACGGCGTGTGGGTGCAGGCGCTCCACGACGGGGAGGATCTGGCGGTCCTGTTGAGCTGGAACGACCCGTCAAGGAGCCCCGACCCGGCGTGGGACGAGTGGACGGCCAGGATCGAGGCCGCGATGTCCGGGGCGGCGCAACCGGTGAGTGCCGCCGCCGCGGGCGTCGCCGACACCGCGCGGGCCGCCGTGGATTCCCTGCCGGGCGCGGCTCCGGCCGGCATTCCTGCCGATACCGCCGCCGCGCAGGTTTCGCCGACCGGCCCGACCGAGCCGCCGGCGGGCGGGCTCACGCTCGGACGCCCCTACGACTCGCTCGTCGTCCAGTTCCCGACCGCCATCCCCGAGGGGATGGAGCGCCCCTACTTTCTGATGGGGGGCGCGGACGACCCGGTCTACCTGTGGGTGTGGGGGAGCTGGCAAGAGGAAGCTCTCGAGGCCGTCGGTCACGGGTTCGGCGACATCCGCCGGCTCGGAGGGGAATCGATCCTGACGGCCGTGGCGGAATACGCCGACGGCCAATGGCGGCTGCTCGTCCGACGGCCGTTGTCGGGCGCGGAAGCCGAGCACCGTCTTCAGCTAGGACCGGGGCGCGCGATCCCGATGGCGATCTTCGCGTGGGACGGCTCGAACGGGGAGTCGGGGAAGCAGGGCTCGATCAGCACCTGGTACTTCCTGTACCTCGATCGACCCTCCGGCAGGGGAGTCTACGTCTGGCCGGCGCTGGCCACGCTCCTGACGGCCGGTCTCGGGCTCGTCCTGGTGGCCCGCGCTCAGCGCCGGTCGCGGGATGGAGCCGATGTCACGTGATGCCGGGTGCCCCGCGCCGGGATGTCGCCCGTGCGACGGATTCGTGGAAACGTTAACGTCAGACGAGGTCGTACACCGAAAAACAGGAGGAGATGCGATGGATCTCTCGATGAAGCGGTTTGTGAGCCTGGCCGTGGCGGCGTTGATCGTGGGCTGCGGGGGAGGTGGAGCGGACGATACGGGTGGCGAAGCGGCCGACGAAGCTGCAGGAGCGGGGGAGACGGCGGGCCCCGTGGTGAACCCCGACAGCGCGGGGACGATCACCGGCATCATCAGCTTCGAGGGGACGCCACCGGCGCCCGAGCCGATCGACATGGCCGAGGAGCCGACCTGCGCGGAGAAGTACACCGAGCCGCCGGTCAAGGAGGCCGCGGTCGTGAGCGACGGTAACCTCGCCAACGTCTACGTGTACGTGAAGGAGGGGCTTCCCGACCTCGACTTCCCGGCCCCGTCGGAGGGGGTGACGCTGGATCAGACCGGCTGCCATTACGTCCCCCACGTCCTGGCCATCCAGGTCGGCCAGCCGCTGGTCATCAAGAACTCGGACGGCATCCTTCACAACATCAACACCCAGCCGACCGCGAACCGGGGCTTCAACATCAGCCAGCCGGTGGAAATGGAAACGGAGCGCGAGTTCAGCACGGCCGAGGTGATGATCCCGGTCAAGTGTGACGTGCACGGCTGGATGGAGGCCTACATCGGCGTCCAGAACCATCCCTACGCCGCCGTCAGCGGTACCGACGGGACGTTTTCGCTCGAGAACCTGCCGGCAGGGGACTACGTGATCGAGGCGTGGCACGAGAGGTTCGGGACGCAGACCCAGAACGTCACCGTCGGCGCGCAGGAGACGGCCGAGATCACGTTCACGTTCAGCGGCGAGATGGCCGGCCGTCCGGTCCCGCTCGGCGAGCCGCTGGTGCTGCACGCGGATCACGCGGGCGTGAAGTAGGCGGGGCCTCGTGAGCGGCGGGAGGCGGACGCGATGAGGTGGGATTGGATCCTTTCGGAGCCGGTCTCCAACCTGGGCGCGGAGATCGACTCCATCTACTACCTCATCCTGATCATCACCGGGTTCATCTTCGTCGTCGTCGAGGTGGCCCTGGTGTGGTTTCTGATCCGCTACCGCCGCCGCGATGGCCGGCGTGCCGAGTACTCGCACGGCAACAAGACGGCCGAGGTCGTCTGGACGGTGATTCCGTTCGTGCTGGTCCTCTACATCGCCTACGCCAGCAACGGTGTATGGCTGAAGGCCAAGCTGGCCGATCGCGAGGGAGGGGCGCCGGCCGACGCCATTCCCATGCGCGTCATGGCCAAGCAGTTCGAGTGGAACGTGACCTACCCCGGACCCGATGGCCGTCTCGACACCGAGGACGACTTCGTGGTCCGCAATCAGCTCCACATGCCCGTGGATCGGGCCGTCCGGATCGAGCTGGGGAGCGAGGATGTGATCCACTCATTCTTCCTGCCCGACCTCCGCGTCAAGCAGGACGCGGTCCCGGGCATGGTGATTCCGGTCTGGTTCGAGGCCACGAAATCGGGTGAGTACCCCTGGGCCTGTGCCGAGCTGTGCGGGCTCGGCCATTACCGGATGCGGGCTACGGTGACGGTCCATGAGACCGCGGAATTCGAGCAATGGCAGGCGAGTCAGGGGACTCCGGCGGCGGCGAGGGTCGCGCCGGCCGACACCACTGGATCGCAGCCGACAACCAGCGACTCGGAGGAGAGCGCATGAGCACGACCCAGCTCGTCGCGCCCAACGTATCCGCACAGCACTGGGCCGACCCGAGCCACCCCGACGATCGGCCGTTCATCCGCAGGTACATCTTCTCGACCGATCACAAGGTGATCGGCTGCCAGTTCATGTTCCTGAGCCTCTTCTTCCTGCTGGTCGGAGGGCTGCTGGCGATGATGATGCGCTGGCAGCTCGGCTATCCGGGGCAGCCCATGCCGGGAGGCGGCGTGCTCCCAGAGACGATGGCCCCGGGCGGGATCCTGCTGCCGGAGTTCTACAACTCGCTCGTCACCATGCACGGGACCTTCATGATCTTCTTCGCGATCATGCCGCTCCTGGTCGGCATGTTCGGAAACTGGCTGATCCCGCTCCACGTGGGGGCCAGCGACATGGCGTTCCCACGTCTCAACATGATGTCGTTCTGGGTCACGATCCCGGCGGGGCTGATCATGGTCTCGAGTTTCTTCGTGGCGGGCGGCGCTTCCGGTTCGGGATGGACGGGGTATGCGCCCCTCTCCGCGGTGCCGGAGTACAGCGGCGTCTACATGGGCCAGAAGCTGTGGTGCATCAGCCTGGTAATCCTGGGATTCGGCTCGCTCATGGGAGCCGTCAACTACATCACCACGATCGTCAACATGCGGGCTCCCGGCATGTCGTGGTTCCGCCTGCCGCTTCCCGTGTGGGCCCTGTTCATCACCTCGATCCTGGTGCTCCTGGCGATGCCGGTCCTGGCCGGTGCCCTGATCATGCTCCTCTTCGATCAGCTCATCGGGACGAGCTTCTTCCTGCCCGAATCGGGCGGCCAGCCGCTCATGTGGCAGCACCTGTTCTGGTACTTCGGCCACCCCGAGGTCTACATCCTGATCCTCCCGGCGATGGGGATCGCCTCCGAGGTCATCTCGAACGGCAGCCGCAAGCCGATCTTCGGGTACCCGGCGATGGTCGGGGCGATCGTCGCGATCGCCTTCCTGGGGTGGGTCGTCTGGGGCCATCACATGTTCATGAGCGGCATGAACCCGCTCCTGGGGTCCAGCTTCATGGTATCGACCATGGTGATCGCGGTCCCCAGCGCGATCAAGGTCTTCAACTGGCTGGGCACCATGTGGCGCGGGAACATCCACTTCCATGTCCCGATGCTGAACGCCGTCGCCTTCGTGGCCATGTTCGTCATCGGAGGCCTCTCAGGCGTCTTCATGGCCTCGACCCCGGTCGACATTTACATCCACGACACGTACTTCATCGTCGCCCACCTCCACTACGTCCTCTTCGGAGGCAGCCTGTTCGCGATCTTCGCCGGGATCTACTTCTGGCTCCCGAAGTTCTTCGGCCGGATGCTGAACCCGACCCTCGGGAAGATCCACTTCGCGCTCACCTTCGTGTTCTACAACCTGGTGTTCTTCCCGATGCACAACCTGGGGCTCGCGGGCCACATGCGGCGGATCTACGATCCCAACCAGTACGGCTTCCTCGAGCCCCTGCAGCCCGTGAACACCTTCATCACCGTGAGCGCCTTCCTGCTCGGCGCGGGCCAGATCGTCTTCCTCTTCAACGTTGTGTGGTCGCTCTGGCGCGGGCAGAGGGCGCCGGCCAATCCGTGGAACGCGAACTCGCTGGAGTGGTCGCTCCCGTCACCGCCGCCGCATGGCAACTTCACCGCCATGCCGCACGTCTACCGCGGGCCCTACGAGTACAGCGTCCCGGGCCGTGAGGCGGACTTCTGGCCGCAGTGGGACCCCCCGGACGGGCGCCCGGCGCCCGAGCACGCGCCGGACGAAGTCCTGATCGGGGGCGACCGGTCCGTGTCCCGGGAGCCCCATCGATGAGCGCGCAAGGCGCGGTCCCCATCTCCGTCACCCGGCCCATGCCGGGCATGAAGGTCTACAACCAGAAGCTCGGGATGTGGGTCTTCCTCCTCAGCGAAGTGATGTTCTTCTCGGGGCTGATCGGGGCCTACATCATCCTCCGGTTCGCCAACCCCGAGCAGTGGGCGGAGCCGGGCGTCGTGCTCGCCGTGCCCCTCACGGCGTTCAACACGTTCATGCTGATCTGCAGCAGCGTGACGATGGTGAAGGCGTTCGCCGCCATCGAGCACGGCGACCAGGCCGGGCTCAAGAAATGGCTGGTCGCGACGATCCTGCTCGGAGCGGCGTTCGTAGGGATCCAGGTCTACGAGTACATCCACCTCGCCCATGACGGCTTCGTCCCCATGCGCGACATCTACTCCGCCGAGGGCGGACCGCTGTACGGGGCGACGTTCTACACCATGACCGGGTTCCATGGTACGCACGTCACGATCGGCGTGCTGTGCCTGATCTTTACCGCCATCAAGGCCTTTCGCGGGAAGTACTCGCAGATGGATTACGGCGGCGTCGAGATCATGGGGCTGTACTGGCATTTCGTGGATCTGGTGTGGATCATCCTGTTCACCATCGTCTATCTGATCTGAGGCGGCTGAGAATGGCGGAGGAGCATGGGCACGGCACGGTCGGGGCGTCGGCGGCGACGGAGGAGCGGGTCGCCCACGCGACGCCCAACTACTACCTGATCTGGCTGTATCTGCTGATCCTCACCGTGGCCGAGGTCACGGTGGCCTTCGTCTCGGGGCTTCCGGAGACGTGGCTGATCCTGATCCTGCTGGCCCTGGCGGTCTGGAAGGCGGCCCTCGTCGCCATGTACTACATGCACCTCAAGTTCGAGCCGCCGCGGCTGATCATGCTCGTCCTTTCAGCGCTTCCCCTGGCGATTCTGCTCTCGCTCATCGTGGTCACCATGGAGGGCTGGTGAACCACGGCCTCATGGAGGGGATGCTGTGGGCGGGGCTCCTGCTGGTCGCGGTGCCGCTCGGGGTCGGGATCGGCGTCCTGGTCCTCCTCCTCAGGCGCCGGGACGGTGACCACGGCGGCGACCTTCCGGCCGGCTGAGGGCCGCCCCGTGGCGGGCCGCTCCTCCCTGATCGGATTCCACCGCGTCCTGATCTCCGCCGGTATCGTCTTCTGCGTGGGGTTCGCGACCTACGCCTGGTATCGCGGCCAGATCACCCTGTCGATCGTCTTCGGGATCCTCGCCATCCTGCTCGTCGCTTACCTCTGGAACCTCTCGCGCGTGCTCGGCTACCGGGACGAGTGAGGAGTCGACCGAGCCCGTTGGGACCGGATTCACTCCTCCCGCCGGCCAGGCGAGACCCTCCAATAGGCATCCGCAACGAAGGACGGCTGGTCACGATGGATCGAGACATACGCTCGCTCGTCCCCCGAGGGATAACGAAGAGCGGGATGCGGTCTGCGTGCTGAAGGAGGCTGTCCTGGAGTCGGACCCCCTCTCCGGCGCAGGCTAGTCCTCGTCCCAGATCCGGTTGAAATGGGCCAGCATCCGCGGGTGCCGGTACCACAGCCAGGCGGCCATCCCGGCGGCGGCCAGGAGGTTGGCCACCGCGACCCCCCAGAACGCGATCTCTCCCAGCAAGGGCTGTCCCACGGCGAGCATGAAGACGTGGAAGCCGGTCTCGAAGAAGACGAACAGGAACAGGAGCGCGATCCCGAGCGGTGGGATGCGCTCCATCTGGGTGACGAGATACGAGGCTGCGACCCCTACGAGGATGAAGGCCACGTGGTGGACGATGGTATAGGCCGCCACCATTCCGGGGTCGATCGCTTCGTGCGCGGCGGCGGCGTCCGCCCCCCTGAAGAGGATGGTTCCGAGCAGGGACGGCGTGTAGAGCGGCTCGTGCTGGATCGCGTCCAGGAACAGGAACCAGGCCGCGACGATCCCGGCGCCGATCGCGCCGGTGATCAGGCCCTCGATGAGGATCGTCGGGATGGAGAGCGGGGGAGCGACGGGACGGGTCTGCCTGGAAACCTCGTTCATGGCGCCTCCGGCGTGAGGGTCAGGGACGGACGCTGCCCTCCATGATGCGAAGGCGGACGCCCCGGAAGCAAGCCCCGGAGGCGAGAGTCAGATCGTTCCGCGACCGATCGCGCCGAACAGGAACATGATTGCCAGGATGATCGCGGTCGCCACCACGAGCCCTACGGACAGCACGACCGTCAGGACGGGCGAGTCGTACTTGAGATGCATGAAGAACATCGCGACCAGCGCGAACTTGACCGCCGACAAGACCAGCAGCACCGGCACGATCACACCGCGGATCGCCGGCACGTAGAAGACGGCCACCTCGAGCACGGTGATCATCGCCAGGACGACGGCGATGATCCAGTAGGTGCTGCGTGCCGTGCCTGCGTGCGTTTCGAGCGTCGAATCCTCGGGCATCGAGCCCTCTCCTTACTGGATCAGATAGACCAGCGTGAAGATGACGATCCACACGACGTCCACGAAGTGCCAGTACAACCCGGCCACCTCTACATCCAGGCTCCGCTCGGGGCCGAGACGACCGAGGAACTGAAGGACGAGCAACGCGGTCATCCAGATCACTCCAACCGTCACGTGGGCGCCATGGAAGCCGGTCAGGACGAAGAAGGTCGCCCCGAAGAGGTTCTGCTGAAGGGTGAGGCCCTCGTGGTAGAAATGACGGAACTCGTAGACCTGGCCGGCCAGAAACAGCCCTCCCAGCCCGATGACCGCCGCATTCCAGGCCCGGGCGGCGGTTCGTGCGTTTCGCTGCACGCCGTCCAGGAACAGCACCATGGCCAGGCTCGACATGAGGAGCACGAACGTGGAGACCGAGGTGAGCGGAATGTTCAGGATCTCGGCGGGAGTCGGGCCGACGAGGCTCCGGTCCTCGTAGGCCAGATAGGTCGCGATCAACGAGCCGAAGAACATGCACTCCGACCCGATGAAGACCCACATCGCGAGCTTGCGGTGGGGGAGCCCGAAGCTGGTGGCGTGCGCGTCCGTCGTCATATCTTCAGCCGCCTTCTCCGAAGATCGGGTGGCCGGGCCGCTCGAGCGGCTGCAGCGCCCACGCGAACACGCCGATCACGAGCACGGCCACCCCCAGCAGGACGGCCCACACCCCGACCAGCGCGCCGGCCGCGGCGCTCGCCAGCCCGAGCGCGGCGACCAGCGGCCAGAAGCTCGGCGACGGCAGGTCGATCCGCTCTCGCGGCTCCGGCGGCTGCGCCGGCGTCCCCTCACCCCTAACGTGGGTCGACGTATCTCGTGTCGGACCGTACTTGTGGAGCCAGAACGGCCGCGCGCTGTTGACGGCCGGGATCTGCGCGAAGTTGTACTCGGGCGGGGGCGAGCTCATCGTCCATTCGAGGGTCGCCGCGTCCCATGGGTCGCCCGTTGCCAGCTCACCCGCCCGCAGGCTGCGCACCGCGTTCACGAAGAAGACGAGCACCGAGACCGCGATCACGAAGGCGCCGATCGTCTCCACCTGGTTCCACGTCTCCCACCCCGAGTCGGCAGCGTAGGTGTAGATCCGCCGCGGCATCCCGTCCAGACCCAGGAAGTGCATCGGGAAGAAGGTGAGGTTCATGCCGATGAACATGACCCAGAAGCTGAGCTTGCCGAGACCCTCCCCGAGCATGCGGCCGGTGACCTTGGGCCACCAGTAGTGGATGCCCGCGAAGAGCCCGAACAGCGTTCCCCCGAAGAACACGTAGTGTAGATGCGCGACGACGAAATACGTGTCGTGCTGCTGGATGTCGATCGGGGGCGAGCCGTGCATGATGCCGGACAGCCCCCCGATGATGAACAGGGCGACCATCCCGACCGCGAACAAAAGCGGCGTCTTGAAGACGATGTGCCCGCCCCACAGAGTGCCGATCCAGTTGAAGATCTTGACTCCGGTAGGAATGGCGATCAGAAAGGTCCCGATCGAGAACGCCGAGTCGGCGACCGGGCCCATCCCCGTGGAGAACATGTGATGGCTCCAGACGGCGAAGCCGAGGAACCCGATCGCGATTCCGGAGAAGATCACGAACGGACGCCCGAACAGGGGTTTTCGGGCGAAGGTCGGGAGAACGTCCGAGACGATCCCGAACGAGGGCAGGATCAGGATGTAGACCTCGGGGTGACCGAAGATCCAGAAGAGATGCTGCCAGAGGAGCGGCGTCGCCCCGGCCGAGGGAATGTAGAAGTGGGTCCCGAAGAAGCGATCGAACATGAGAAAGATGAGGCCCACCGTGATGGCCGGGAAAGCGAGCAGCATCAGGACGTTCGTCACGAACGACATCCATGTGAACAGCGGCATCCGCATCAGCGACATGCCGGGGGCGCGCATGTTGAGGATCGTGGTCGTGAAGTTGACGGCCGAGGCGATCGACGCGATGCCCAGCACCTGAAGCGACAGGAGCCAGAAGTCGATTCCCATCCCCGGGCTGTACTGCTTCGACGTCAGGTTGGCGTACCCGAACCACCCCGCGTCCGGCACCTGGCCGAAAAGGAACGAGGCGTTCAGCAGCAGGCCGCCGAAGAGGAACGTCCAGTACGAGAAGGCGTTCAGGCGCGGGAACGCGACGTCCCGGGCGCCGATCTGGAGCGGGATGAGGAAGTTGAACATCGCCGCCGCCAGCGGCATCAGAACGAGGAAGATCATCGTCGTCCCGTGCATGGTGAAGAGCTGGTTGAACGTGTCGGGTCCGACGACGGTGGCCTCGGCCTCGGCGAGCTGGAGCCGGATGACCAGCGCCTCGACCCCGCCCACGACCAGATAGATGAGGGCGGTGGCGGCATAGAGGACTCCGATCCGCTTGTGGTCCACGGTCGTCAGCCACGAGCGGAGCCCGCCCGCGTAGATCGAGCCGTGCCCGGTCACCGCCGTGGTCATCGCAACCCCTCCAGAAGGCGGAGCAGGTCCGACAGCCGCTCCTCGCTCAGGTTCAGGTCCGGCATGAGCGCCCCCGGCTTCACGCTGTCGGGGTTCTGGAGCCAGCCGGCCAGATGCTGGCGCTCGTTGGGGAACAGGCCCGAGGCGAAGGTGGTGCGGCTGCCGAAGTGGGTGAGATTGGGGCCGACCCTGCCCTGGGCCGGGGTCCCGTCGATGGCGTGGCAGGCGGCGCAGCCCGAGGCCAGAAACGTCTGGTATCCCGCCGAGTCCGGCCGCGCCGGCCGGGCCTGGAGGCTCGCCCAGGCCTCGAACTCCGACGGCTCGTCCACGAAGAGCTTCATCCGCATGTTGGCGTGTGACGTCCCGCAGAACTCGGCGCACTGCCCGTCGTAGACGCCGACCGAGTCGGCCGTGAAGACGATCGTGTTCTCGCTTCCCGGATTGAGATCGCGCTTGCCCCCCAGGCGCGGGACCCAGAACGCGTGGATCACGTCGCCGGAGGTGAGCGTCAGGTTGACGGTCCGGCCACGCGGGACGTGGAGCTCGTTGGCGGTCGTGAAGCCGAGATCGGGATAGACGAACTCCCACCACCACTGGTGGCCCACGGCGGTCACCTGGAGCGCGTCCGCGGGCGCCGGCGCCTGCTGCCGGAAGATCGTGCTCATGGTCGGGATCGCGATCACCAGCAGGATGGCCGCCGGGGCGAGGGTCCATCCGATCTCGAGCCAGGTGTGTCCGTGGACCTGCTCCGGAACCTCGGAGTCGTCACCCCGGCGGCGGTAGCGCCAGAGAGCGAAGACGAGCAGCAGCTCGACGACGACGAAGATACCGAGCGTCCACCAGAAGACCGTCTCGTAGATGGCCTGGGTCTGGCGCCCGAAGTCGGAGATCGGGCGGATCGTGGCGTCATCCGAGAGTCCGCAGCCGGCCAGCCCCGTCAGGACGAGGGCCAGGGGCGGGATGGCGATCGGTCGGCGGCTCATTCCCCCGGGCGTACGCGCTCCAGGTTGGCGGAGCCCGTTGCGCATGGCAGTGGCGTAGGAGGCGGAAGAAAAGGCGCTGCTACGCTACCGGCCGTTGCGAGGGACGTCAAGATAGGGAACCCGGGAACCGGTACGGGGTTTGAGATCCACGGGACTTTGCCCCGGAAGGCCATGAGCGGATACTTTACGATTCTCAGAATTTGCCGCTGTCGGAACGAAACAGGAGAGATCGGATGTTGCTGCGTGGATTCCTGACCCTCGCCGGTGCGCTGGCGGCCCTGCTGGGCTCGGGGCTCGCCTACCCTGGCCTCCGTGCGCAGGAGGCCTCGCCCCCGCAGGGGAGCGATCAGTTCGTGGTGGCGGTCCTGCCCTTCGCCTCGTCGGACGATGGCAAGGCCAGGGACCTCCAGAAAGAGATCATCGCCGGGATGAACGAGCTCGGCCCGTACACCCTGATCGAAGCCGATCAGATCAACGACGCGGTCGACCAGGCGGGCGTGTCCCCCGGCGGGGCGATCCCGGACGTCCAGGGGCTCGAGATCGGGCGCGATCTGGAGGCCCGGATCATCGCCCGCGGCACGCTCGAGAACCGCGGGGGCACCTGGGTAGCCACCCCGACGTTCGTCGACGTGGCGACACGCAACACGCAGCACCTGCCGTCGGTCGAGGACGGGGAGATCGACGATCTCGCCAAGGAGATCGTCGAGGCGTTCAACAACCGCAATCAGGCCGACAAGCACATCATCTTCGGGCGCGACTATGTCCGCGGCGAGCAGTACGATCGCGCGATCAGCAACTTCGAGAAGGCGCTCGAGTACGATCCCGACCTGGCAGCCGCCTACTACTACATCGGGGACACGTACCTGAAGATGGACCGGCTGGATCCGGCGCTCGAGGCGCTGGAGAAGGCGGTCGAGCTGGACCCGGCCTACATCAGCGCCTATCACTCGATCGGCTCCGCCTACCTCGAGAAGGGCGACAGCGCGCAGGCCCGGGATTTCTTCGAGACCCTCGTGTCCAAGAAGCCCGACGACTGTCAGATCCAGGTCGCCTACGGCTACGTCATGGCCAACCAGCTGGGCGAAGTCGACAAGGGACTGCAGGCCTTCGAGAAGGCCAAGTCGCTGTGTCCGAACGATCCCGCGCCGTACCAGTACCTGGCGTACGCGCTGCCGGAGGACCGGACCACCGAGAAGATCGACAACTTCAAGCGGTATCTGGAGCTGACCGAAGGCGGCGAGACGGACCTGGAGGCGCTCCAGTACCTGTTCAGCCTGTACTTCGCCGACGAGCGGTACCAGGAGGCCAAGACCACGATCGACCAGGCCCTGGCGGCCGATCCGGCGAACGCCAACCTCCAGCTCTACGCGGGTGTCGTGGAGAGCAAGCTGGGCAACCACCAGCAGGCGATCGAGCACTACACCAGCGCGGTCGGGATCAATCCGGATCTCGAGCGAGCGTATCTGTTCCGCGCTCTGTCGTACCAGGAGCTGGGAAACACCACGGCCATGGCCCGGGACCTGGAGAAGGCGGGTCGCGGCCAGTCGAGCGAGATCATGGCCAACATCTTCCTGCGTGAGGCCGCGGAGAACCTGAAGCGGGGCCGCGTCGGCCCGGCGCTGGAGCTCTTGAACAACGCCTCCAATCTGGGCGGGGATCGGTGTGCGATCGCGTACTACCGGGGCGACGCGTACTACCAGATGGGGAAGGCCAACGAGGGCGAGGACAAGACGATCGCCCAGAACGAGAAGGCGCGCGGCAATTTCCAGCAGGCGATCAACTACCTGCAGAGCGCGACATGCGGCGATTACTCGAGGTACGCTCAGGGGTTGAAGAGTAACTCGGAGCAGTACATCACACGGGTGGACGCCATCATCAAGAAGCTCAGCCGGGGGCGCTGAAACGGCCTCGAATCCACCGCTGCACCAGGGATGCGGGCCGCTTCCGAAGGGGGGCGGCCCGTTTCGTTGACACGCCTCCGCGGCACCGGTAAGTTCCCCTTCCTGCTTCCCACATTGTCTTCCGCATTTCATGGATGGCGCGGGGCGGTAGTTCAGTTTGGTTAGAACGCCGGCCTGTCACGTCGGAGGTCGCGGGTTCGAGTCCCGTCCGCCCCGCCACGCTCCCTCGCCTTCATGCCCGGATCGCGCATGAGACCGGATGCGATCGCCGTCGTCGGGGTGAGTCACTGGAGCGCGCCGCTCGCCGAGCGCGAGCGGTTCGCCTTCGGTACGGCCGTCGTGCGCCGGCTGCTCCGGGCCGGAGACGGCGAGCGCCTGCTCCTCGTCACCTGCAACCGCACCGAGCTCTACGGTGTGGGCCCCACGGACGCCCTGCGGACGGAACTCCTCGAGGCGGCGGGTCTCACGGACGCCCCCCTGGATGCCCGCTCCGGCGAGCGGGCGGTGAGCCACCTCTTCTCGGTCGCGTCGGGCCTCGACTCGATGGTCCTCGGCGAGCACCAGATCCTCGGACAGGTGAAGCGGGCGACCAAGGAGGCGCGGGAGGAGGGGGCGCTGGGCCCGCTCCTGGACGAGCTCGCCCGCCGCGCCCTCCGGGTGGGGCGCCGCGTACGACGGGAGACCGATCTCGGCCGGAGCCTCCCGTCGATCCCCAAGGTGGCGGTCGGGGTGGCCCGGCTGGTCCTCGGCGAGCTCGCCGGCGCCCGGATCCTGGTGGTCGGGAGCGGGAAGCTGGGGGACCTGACGGCACGCGCGCTCCGCCGTACGGGAGCTCAGGAGCTCATCGTCACCAACCGCAGGATCGAGCGCGCGCGGGCGCTGGCCGAGGCCGTCGGCGGCCGCGCCGAGCCTTACCAGGAGCTGGACCGGCTCCTCGCCGAGACCGACCTCGTCATCTCCTGCACGGCCGCGCCCGACCCGGTACTGAACCGGGAGCGTATCGTGCGGGCGCTCGACGGCCGCTCGCGCGCAGCCCGGCGGCTCGCGTTCATCGACATCGCCGTCCCCAGGGACGTGGACCCGGCGGTCCGTTCGCTCCCGGGCGTCCGTCTCTTCGATCTCGACGACCTGCGGGAGTGGAGTTCGGTGTCGGTGGCTCCGGGCACGCTGGAGGCAGCCCGCGCGATCGTCGAGGACGAGACCCGGGATTTCCAGGGCTGGCTGGCCGGCCGCACCGCGGTTCCCACGATCCGCGAGCTCCACGAGCGGGCCGAGGCGATCCTGGACGCGGAGCTCGGCATGATCCCCGAGAGCGAGCGAGAGACGGCGCGGCGGTTCGGCCGGCGGCTCATGAGGAAGCTCCTCCACCCGCCCGTGAGCCGGCTCAAGGACGGCGCGGCGTCGGAGGGCGAGGCCTACGTGAGGCTCGCCCGCGACCTCTTCGCTCTGGACGCCGAGCGCCGGGACGACCGTCGGAACGGGGGCGGGGGGCCCGCGTGACGCCGGCCTGCCGCCTGGGCACCCGGGGGAGTGCGCTGGCACGCGCCCAGACCCGCCTGGTGGCCGATCGGCTCGTGGCTTCGGGCTGGGACGTCGAGATCGTCCCGATCCGGACGGGTGGGGATCGCGCCCAGCGGGACCCTTCGTTTCCGCTTGCGCGCGGCGCGTTCGTCAAGGAGCTCGAGACCGCTCTCCTGGACGGGCGGATCGACCTGGCCGTCCATAGCGCCAAGGACATGCCGACCGAGGAGGCGCCGGGGGTCGTCGTCGCCGCCCTGCCGCCCCGCGGCGACCCCCGCGACGCGCTCGTGACTCGGGACGGGGCGGGGCTCCACGACCTCCCGGAGGGGGCCCGGGTGG
>DASRVA010000176.1:0-30929 GCA_035687745.1 Gemmatimonadota bacterium | reverse complement strand
GTGGCGCGGACGATCGCCGACCTGGCGGGGGAGCGCCGCGTCGATACGCCGCATCTGGCGGAGGCCCTTCAGTACCGGACCTCCGACCGGGCGTCGCGGGCGCTCGAGGTGGCTTCCGCTCAGGCACCGCGTTGACGGGCGGCGCCCCGTCGGTACGTTGGAACCCCCGTGTCCGCCCTTCGTCTCGCCGCCGTTACGCTGACCGCTCCCGATCTCCGCGAGAGCGAGCGGTTCTACCGCTGGTGTCTCGATCTGAAGCCGGACGAGGCGGCCGCCGGCGACCGACGGGATCTCTCGTGGGGGCGCGAGGACCGGGTCCTGCTCGCGAAGCCGGACGGCCCCGGAGGGGAGGAGTCGCTGCGCCTCAGGATGCCGGCCCGGGGGCTGGGCGAGGTCGACGCGTGGTGTCGGGAGACCGGCCTCGATCCGGAAGCCGTCAGGGTCCCGCCTGAGGACGAGGAGGGCGCCCGGGAGGCCTGGCCCGGTCGCCCGGTGGAGGTCGAAACCGACGCCGGGGCGGCCAACCGGCTCGAGATCCGGGTCCGGGCCCCCGGCGGGCTCGCGGTCGAGCTGGTGTTCCCGCTCCCGCCGGAGGTCGTCGTCCGGCGCGGCCGGATGGGACCGTTCGCGATGCCGAGCGGCGACCGGAGCGGGCTCGAGATCCCGGGCCTCCTGGGCGTCCGCACCGGCGTCCGCGACCCGGACGCGCTGCGCCGGTTCGCCGCCGGGCTCGGCGTCCGGCCGATGTCGGAAGGGGTCGACGAGCCGCTCGCGGTCGGCGACCACCAGTGGATCCTCGAGGCCCGGGAGACCCCCGGCATCTACGGGCTCGCGGTCGTCGTGAGCGCCGCCCGGCTCGGCGCCGTCCAGCGTACGCTCGCCCACATGGAGGTCGAGCACCGGCTGGACGGGCAGCGCCTGCTGGCCGTGGATCCGGGGGGGAGGATCGTCCTGATCCACGGCCTGAGACAGGGATGAATCGCGTTTGCCGGCCCCGTTCCGCGTCTCTAGCTTGACGCTTCCTCGAAGCCCCTTGGAGCGAGATGCCCGACATTCGAGCCCCAGCCGCATGGTCTCCCGAGGCCAGGAACACGCTGGATCCGCTGACGGCCAAGGAGCGCCGGCTCGACGAGATCCTCGCCGGCTGCGGGTCGGTGGTGCTGGGGTACTCGGGCGGCGTGGACTCGACCCTCCTCCTCAGGAAGGCCCTCGACGTCCTGGGGCCCGAAAGGGTGCTCGCGGTCACCGCGGCCAGCGCGACCTACGACGCGGACGAGGTCGACGAGGCCGCGGCCCTCGCCGAAGATCTCGGCGCCGCTCACGAGAGGCTGGTCTCCGGCGAGCTCGAGGTGGAGGGATTCATCCGCAACCCACCCGAGCGGTGTTATTACTGCAAGACCGATCTCTACGGCGACCTGCGCGAGCTGGCCGCCCGGCGCGGCATCCGCACGGTCATCGACGGATCCCACGCCGAGGACCTTCTCGATCACCGGCCCGGGCTGCGGGCGCTCGACGAGCAGGGCATCGTGAGCCCGCTCAAGGAGGCAGGATTCACCAAGTCGGACGTTCGCGCGCTCTCGCGTCGGCTGGGACTCCCGACGGCGGACAAGCCGGCCAACGCCTGTCTGGCCTCACGCTTCCCGTACGGCGAGCCGATCGATTCGGAGTCGCTGGGCCGGGTGGGACGCGCCGAGCGGATCCTGCGCGAGGCCGGGTTTCCCGTCGTCCGCGTCCGGCACCACGGCCCGGTGGCGCGGATCGAGGTCCCGCCCGCGGACCGGGCGCGGCTCCTGGATGCCGCGGACCGGATCGCCCCCGCCCTCAAGGAGCTCGGGTACGTCTGGGTGTCGTGCGATCTGGAGGGTTACCGCAGCGGAAGCATGAACGAGGCGCTCTGAGCATCCGCCCCGATCACTGGATCGCCCGGATGGCCAGGGAGCATCGGATGATCGAGCCGTTCGAGGAGCGCCAGGTACGGGGCGACGTGATTTCGTACGGGCTTTCGTCCTACGGCTACGACATCCGCGTGGCCGACGAGTTCCGGATCTTCACCAACGTCTACGCCGCGACGGTCGATCCGAAGGCGTTCGACGAGCGTTCGTTCGTCCGCTGGCAGGCGGAGACCTGCATCGTCCCGCCCAACTCGTTCGCGCTGGCGCGCTCGGTCGAGTACTTCCGGATTCCGCGGTCGGTGCTCACGCTGTGCGTCGGAAAATCCACGTATGCGCGTTGCGGCATCATCGTGAACGTTACCCCCTTCGAGCCGGAGTGGGAGGGCCACGTGACCCTGGAGATCTCGAACACGACCCCGCTTCCGGCCAAGATCTACGCCAACGAGGGGATCGCGCAGGTGATCTTCTTCGAGTCTGACGAGCCGTGCGCGACCTCCTACGCCGATCGCGGGGGGAAGTACCAGGCGCAGCGCGGCGTCACGCTGCCCAAGGTATGAGGGTCCGCGCGGCCATCGCGCTGCCGGCAGGGCTCGCCATCGTCGCAGCCGGCTGCCTGGCCGAGCCCCCGGGACACCTCCCGTCCGCGACCCGGATCCTCTACTCCAAGGTCTCGAAGGACTCGCTCGGCGAGCGGGTGGACGTCTGGTTTCTCCTGGCCCGCGAAGGGAACGAGCTCCGGCTGACCGAAGAGGACGCGCGCGAGGTCGAGCCCTCGTTCGCCGCCGGCCCGCGACGGGTCTTCTACGTGCGCGAGGAGGATGGCGGGTCGGAGATCTGGTCGATGGACCTGGGCGGGGGCGACGAGCGGCGGGAGCTCGCCGGCAACGGGAGTCTGCGGGAGCCCGACGTGAGCTCCGACGGGACCCGGATCGCCTACACGCGAGTTTCCGGGGGGAGCTCCACCGTCCTGGTGGCGCCGCTGGACGGCTCGGCCGGTCGTGAGGTGACGACGGGCTCGGGATCGTGGAGCCAGCCCCGGTGGTCGCCGGATGGCCGTCGTCTCGTCGTGGTCGGCGGGGAGGGCGGAGCGTCGCGCCTCCACTTGGTCGATCCGGCCGGTGGCGAGGCGCGCCCCGTGGCCACCGCCGGCGGGACGGGGCAGGCCGATCCCGACTGGAGTCCCGACGGCACGCGGATCGTCTTCCGCCAGGGAGAGGGTGCGAGCGCGGAAATCGCCGTGCTCACCGTGGACGGCGGTGGACCGGCGACGGTCCTCACCGACAACGACGTCGAGGACGAGGAGCCGGTCTTCAGCCCGTCCGGCGAGCGGATCGTGTTCGTCTCGCACCGCCCTGACGGTCGGCCGAACCTGTGGGTCATGGATGCCGACGGGAGCGACGCGGAATCGCTCACGACGGTGGAGGAAGGCGAGGAAGCGGCCGACCCCGACTGGCTCTAGCTACTTCTTCGAGCTTTTCTTCTTCTTGCCGTTCTTTTCCTTGTGCTTGCGGTGGCCGTTGGCCAGCGTGCGCTCGAAGTAGTCCGTGGCCTCCTCGTAGCCGACCTCGCGGATCAGCGCCATCTCGCTCACGACCAGGTCACGGCACTTTTCGAAGATTCGCTGGTCGCTGCTGGACAGGGAGTTCTCCGAGTACTTCGGATAGAGATCGCGGATGACCTCCCCGACCTGCAGGGGGTCGCCCGACTCGATCTTCGTCTTCACCTGCTTCATGCGGCGGTTGAAATTCCGGCTCAGCTCCTGGGGCTCCCCGGTAAGGGTCTTGCGGAGCTCCTGGAACCGCTTCCGGCTGAGCGGGGGACGGATGGCGGCCAGCTCCTCGCTCCCTTTGGGGACGAAGATCTTGCGGCTCTTCGAGACGCAGCGGATCTTCAGGCACTCGATACTCTCGCCGCCGACCTCGATCGACTCGATGCCGGAGACGTACCCACCGCCGTACTGGGGGTGGACGACCTTGTCGTTGACCTGGAAGTAGGCACCCGCCATATTGGGCTAACCTCGACGGCCGCGGCTGCGGAGCTTCCGCTGCCGCCGCTCGCTCGGCTTCTCGTAGTGGCGCTTGCGCTTGAGTTCGGAGAAGATGTTGGATTTCTTGACCTCTCGACGGAAGCGTTTCAGCGCGCTCTCGAGCGACTCACCCTCCCGAACGTGTACCTCGGCCATGCGGAGATTCCTCCCTGGTAGGGCATGCGGGATTGGCTAACGTTTGATAGCACTTGAAGATAGGGCCCGCCAGGGCCGTCGTCAAGCGAGGCCAGAGCCCGAGCGTCAGCTAAACCGAGCGGGTTTTGTCGAATTATGGATAGAAAGGGAGCAAGACACCGGCGCCATGGCTCGCGCCCTCCGGGGCAACCCCACCAGGTCGCGCGGGAGCTGATCCCCGCGATGCGCCTGCCCGAGGACCGCCGTCTCGCCTTCTCCAGGCCGGAGACCGTGCTCGAAGGAGGTCCCGAATGAAGTGCACCTGGAGGTGGTTCCTCGTGGAGGCCGCCTGCGTCGGCCTCGGGGTGGCCTGCGCGGCCCCGATCTCGACCCAGCGGAGCCCGATGCACCTGCGGATCGTCGAGCTCCACAACGATACCGGAGCGGACTGGGTCCTGACCATCGAGCCCACCGCGGACCAGCATCTCGGGGCCGCCACGACGTTCACCGGCCGGCTGCGGCCGGGGGAGACCAAGACCCTCTACCTGTACCACGGCTTCCGGTACCGGGTGGACGTCCTCCAGGAGGACGGCGACCAGGTGACCTCCGGCGTCTACGAGGTGGATCGCGACATGGGGCTGGTCTTCGCCGGGGACTCGCTGCACCGGACCCTGCGGGTGGCCATCGAGCTCGGCGAGCCCACGTTCGCGGACAGCGTCCAGATGCTGGACCCGTTCGGGCTCCGCGCCACCGACCGACCCATCCAGCCCGACACCACCAACCTGCGGGGTCGCCCGGAAAGGGACCAACAGCCCGCCGGCCGTGGAGACCGGGCGGGCCAGCCCTAGTCCCGCCGGGAATCGTCCCGGCTCCCCGGTCCAGCCGTGCATAGCGAGGCTCCTTTCCTCGTCCAGATGCTCGCCATCGCGATCGCGGTCGGCATCCTGGCGCAGGTGATCGCGGACCGGGCCAGACTCCCGAGCATCCTCTTCCTTCTGCTGTTCGGCGTGATGGTCGGTCCGGACATTCTGGGGTGGATCGACACGCATGCCCTGGGCGTGGGCCTCCAGGCGATCGTCACGGTCGCGGTCGCGCTGATCCTGTTCGAGGGCGGCCTTCAGCTCCACTACCTGGATCTGGCGGCGGTCGGCAAGACCGTGCGGAACCTGGTCACGATCGGCGCGATCGTCACGGTCGCGGGGGCCGCCCTCGCCGCGCATTGGGTGGCCGGCTTCAAGTGGGAGATGGCCCTCCTGTTCGGCGCCATCGTCAGCGTCACCGGACCGACCGTCATCAACCCCCTCCTGGACCGGGTCCGCATCACGCGGCGTCTGGATACGATCCTGCGAGGGGAAGGCATCCTGATCGATCCGGTCGGTGCGATCCTCGCCCTCGTGGTCCTCGAGCTCATCGTGTCGACCGAGACCGCGGTCTGGGAGGGTTTCGCCCGTTTTCTGACACACATGGCGATCGGCGCCGCGATCGGGTTGGCGGGGGGCTGGACGCTCGGACGCATCCTGCGCATCCGGCGCTTGATCGGGGACGAGCTCAAGAACCTGGTCGTGCTGGCGTCGGTGCTGGCCCTCTTCGCGCTCGCCGAGTGGCTGGCGGCGGAGTCGGGCCTGGCGGCGGTCGTGATCGCGGGGATGACGGTGCGTCGCGAATCGATCCCGCAGGAGCATCACCTGCGCCGGTTCAAGAGCGAGCTCAGCGTCCTCTTCATCTCGATCCTGTTCATCCTGCTTTCGGCGCACCTGCCGTTGAGCACGCTGGCCGCGCTCGGGTGGTCCGGCGTGTGGACCGTCCTCCTCCTCATGCTCGTCGTCCGGCCGCTGAACGTCCTCGCCTCGACCCTCAGCACCAGTCTGACCTGGCGGGAGCGGCTCTTCGTGATGGCGATCTGCCCGCGCGGCGTCGTGGCGATCTCCATCACCTCGTTCATCGCGATCCGGGTCGAGGCCGGCACCCCGGCGTTCCTCGAGGCCGGCCTGACGCCGCTGGACGGCGAGCGGTTCCTGGCCCTGGTCTTCCTGACGATCGCGATCACGGTCGTCGTCCAGGGGATCGCGGCGGGCCCCCTCTCACGGCTCCTGGGCGTGGACGCCGAGGCGAGCCGCTACGCGGTGATCGTCGGAGGGAACCCTCTCGGGCGACTGCTCGCGACGCTGCTCCAGCGCAACGAGTGGGACGTGCTGCTGATCGACGCCAATCCGCGCCACGTGCGGCTGGCGCGCGCGTCGGGCCTTACCGCCATCGACGGCAACGTGCTCGATCATGCCGTTCTGGCGCAGGCCCGGCTCGAGAGCGCCAACGCGCTCGTCGCGGTCACCGCCAACCAGGCCGTGAACTTCCTCGTCGCGCGCCTGGCACGGGACGAGTACCACGTCTCGGGGGTATATCCCCTGCAGGTGGACGCCGAGAAGGGGGCGCACGAGGAGCGGATCAGCGAGATGGGGGGAGAGCTCGCGTTCGGCCGGCGGATCGACGTCCAGCGCTGGAACCGGCAGGTCGTCGAGGAGCGGGTCCGGCTGGTCGAGCTGGAGCCGGGCCAGGTGGCGCCCAGGAAGCCGCTCGCGGAGCTGGATCTCCCGGAGGGAATGTTGCCACTCATTACCATTCGAGGCGAAAAGAGTCAAATTTGTCACGCCGCCATGAGGTGGGAGCCGGGGGACCGGATCGTGGCCCTCGTGGACCCAGAGGGACGGGAGGCGCTGGCCGGGCTGTTCGGTGCGGGCGCCGTGGTGGAGATCGAGCCCGGCCTGGCGGCCGTGGCCGTATGAGGGCTTAAACCGTCCCCTCCCGACTGCCGTTTGGGCGGTGAGATCGGGAAGGGACCGCCCTGGAAAAGAGGATCGTTGGCCGACATCGCGCCCGACATCCTGAAGCGGGCCCAGCGGGGGGACCGGCGGGCGTTCGACGAGCTCGTGCGCTTCTATCGCGACGACCTGCTCAGGGTGACCTACCGGTTCGTGGGCAACTACGAGGACGCGCGGGATGTTCTCCAGCTCGTCTTCGTGAAGGTGCACCAGAACATCGACCGCTGGGAGCCGCGCGCCCCGTTCTGGTCGTGGCTCTACCGGATCGCGGTCAACGAGTCGCTGGGGTGGAAGAAACGCGAGCAGCGCCGCTACGGGCTGATCACCCCGGCCGAGGAGCTGGTCCAGTCGGACGCTCCGAGCCCCGCCTCCTCGCCGCTCGAGGATGCCTCCTGGAGCGAGACCGAACGGCGGGTGCTCGACGCGATCGATCAGCTTCCCGAGATGCAACGGGCGACCTTCGTCCTCCGCTATCGGGAGGAGCTGTCCGTGAAGGAGACCGCCGCTGCCCTCGGATGCGCTGAAGGCACGGTCAAGGCGAACGGATACCACGCCATCCGTCGGCTGAGAAAGATCCTGAGGAAGATGGAGTCGCCGGCCGGAGAGTTGGAGAGCGATGACACCTCTGCACTGTAACACCGTCCAGGAAGCCCTCTGGGAGCGGGCCGCGTCGTCCGGGCCCGCGCCGCTGAGCGCCGCTCTGGCCGAACACCTGTCGAGCTGCACGGCCTGTCAGGCCGAGCAGCGGGCGGTCCGCGATCTGCTCGAGGTGAGTGGGGCGATCGTCGATCCGGCGCCGCCCGCGGATATCTGGGACGGCTTCCCGGAGGCGCTGGACCGCGAGATCGCGCGTGCCCGGCCGGGCGTTTCTCAGCTCGATCGCTGGAGCCGGGCCGCTCTCGGTCTGGCGGCGACCCTCGTCCTGGGATTCGGTCTGGGAGCCGTGTGGATGCGGGCGATCGATCGTACTCCGGAGACGGCCCAGCTCCGGCCCGAGGGCGCGGCAACCGCGGTCGCGGAGCCGCGCGATCCCCGCATGGAGCTGTATCTGGACGAGATCGAGAGCGTCCTCGTGGCGTACCGCGCCTCCGAGCAGGGCGATGCGGTGGACGTCTTCCGTCGCTCCGTCCCGGCGACCATGCTCGCCGGCGAGGGAGCGCCCTCGGAGGCGGCCCGCCAGCGGCTCGAACAGCAGCGCGCGGCCCGGGAGCAGCTCCGCACCCTCGTCCTGGCCATGCTCGCCAGCGAGATCGAGTCCGAGCGGACAGGATTCGGCTACATCGAGCGCCGGATCGCCGAGATCGCCGGCCAGGAGCTTTTGATCCTCGTCCACTAAATCCGCGCGCAGATCCCTGCGAAGCCGACCGCCGCCGCTTAGCTTGGCGGCGTGTCCCCGCCCCTGGTCGCCGTCTTCGGATCGAGCGCCGCGCCGGCTGAAGATCTCGAGCGGGCGCGGCGGCTCGGCCGAGCGCTGGCCGAGGCGGGGTTCGGCATCCTGAACGGCGGCTACGGCGGAACGATGGAAGCCTCGGCCGCCGGCGCCCGCGAGGCGGGCGGGCACACGGTCGGGGTCACCTGCCGGACCTTCGCCTTCCGGTCCGGCGCCAATCCCCACATCCAGGAGGTGATCGAGGCCGAGAGCCTGACGGCCCGGATCGAGACCCTGCTGACGCGGGCGTCCGCCTACGCCGTCCTGCCCGGCGGCAACGGCACGCTGGCCGAGCTGTCGCTGGCATGGGAGCACGTCCGGAAGGGCCTGCTCCCGGGAGCGGCGCGGCCGATCGTCGCCTGGGAGGAACCTTGGCGACGGGTCGTCGACGCGCTCGCCGAGGGCCCCTATCTGGGGTCGAGCACCGACGCCATCGTGTGGGTGCGGAGCGTGGATCAGGCGGTCGAGGAGATCCGCCGGCGGCTCGGATGAAGGACGCTCCGCCGGTTCGCCCGCTAGAGGGGGAAGTCAAGGACCGGGTACGCCTCCCACCCCTCGGCGTCGAAGTGCCACCACTCGCTCGGCAGGGGAATCCAGCCGGCGCCCGTCATCGCCCGCTCGAGCCGCTCGCGGGTGGCGATCGCCTCCGCCGGCAGATCGGTGGCGTCGCGGTGCGCGCGGGGGGTGAAGTCGTCGTGCAAGGTCGGGAGGGGGACAGGCGTGCCATCGAGGGTCAGCAGGCCGACGTCGACCGCCGCGCCCCGGTTGTGGCGCGAGCCCCGGGCGGGGTCCGCCACGTAGGTCGGGTCGGGCAGGATCTTCCACATCTCGCGCTGTACGGAGACCGGCCGGTAGCAGTCCCACACGACCAGACGGAACCCTTCGGCGCGGAGGGCCCGCTCGGCGTCGAGGAGCCGGCGGGCCGCGTCGGGGACGAGCAGGCACCGGGCCTCGTCGTAGACGGCGCGACCGAGGAAGTTGTCGTCCCCGGCGTAGCGCATGTCGAGGACCAGCGAGGGGTCGAGCGCCCCCACGTCGACCAGCTCCTCCTGCCCCCGGGCGGCCCCCGACGCGCAGGCCAGCGCGACGGCCAGCGCGAATACCGGAGTCCCCCGAAGCGTTCCGAGGGGTGAGCCGATGATCCTGTCCACGCCGATCACGAGCCGCGAAGATAGGAGCGCCCGCTTCGAGGGGCATGCCGATCCCGAGGCGCCGCCTCTTCTTCGTCCCGGCGCCCTGGACGCCCTCTGGTTCCAGGTCACGGGGACCGTATGCAACCTACGGTGCGAGCATTGCTTCATCTCGTGCGGTCCGGCCAACCGCGCCTTCGACCTCCTGTCGCTGGACGAGGTCGGCCGCCGGCTGGAGGAGAGCGTCGGTCTGGGCGTCCGCGAGTACTACTTCACCGGCGGGGAGCCCTTCCTCCATCCCGACATCGTCGAGATCCTGACGCGCGCCCTCGCCTGCGGCCCGACGACCGTTCTCACCAACGGCACGCTCCTGAAGCCGCACCACGCGGCGCCCCTCGAGAAGGCGGCCGCGGAAAGCCGCTTCTCGCTCGAATTCCGGGTCTCGATCGACGGCTTCGACCGGGCCACGCACGACGCCCTCCGCGGGGAGGGCGCGTTCGAGCGGGCGATGGCCGGCCTCGAGCTCCTGCTCGCCCACGGTTTCCTGCCGATCGTGACCGCGGTCCGGACCTGGCCCACGGGCGAGGAGCCCGACGTGTACCACGCCTTCGTGGGCATGCTGCGGGCCCGCGGCTACCGGAACCCGCGGATCAAGCTCCTGCCCGTCTTCCGGATCGGGGCCGAGGCGGCGCGGGCGGGCGGCTACGCGCCGGGCGAGCGGGTCACGGCGCGGATGGCGGAAGGGTTCGACCCCGATGTCCTGCTATGCAGCTCGGCGCGAGTGGTCACCGACCGCGGGATCTGGGTCTGCCCGATCCTGCTGGATGCCCCGGACGGGAATCTGGGCGACGACCTCGCCGCGGCGGCGGCTCGTCCGTTCCGCCTCCGGCACGCGGCCTGTACGACCTGCTGGATGCACGGGGCCGTCTGCGCGAACCCCGGCGCCGCCGCCCCGGAGACCGGCGTGGCGGCGGAGCTGCCGGGGGGCGTGCCTTGATCCTCTCCCATCACGGCGAGCTCGAGCCGGCTGAGGGCCCGGTCGCGCTCTTCGGCGGGGTCTACAGCAACCACCTGGCCCTTCACGCCACCCTCGAGGATGCCCGGGCCGCCGGCGCGGGGACGATCGTCTGCCTGGGCGACCTGGGCGCCTTCGGGCCGCATCCGGACGAGAGCTGCCGGATCGTGCGCGAGCGGGGGATCCCGGTCGTCCAGGGGAACTACGACCACTCGCTCGGGCACGGTCTCGCCGACTGCCGGTGCGGGTACACGGACCCCGAGGACAACCGGTTCGCCGCGATGTCGTACCGCTACACGTACGCCAGCACCGATCCCGACCACCGCGCCTGGATGCGCTCGCTCCCTCAGGCCGTCCGCTTCCGGATGGGCGACCGGCGGGTGCTGCTGTGCCACGCCAGCCCGCGACGAATCAACGAGTTCCTGTGGGAGTCGACCTGCCCCGACGCCTTCCTCCTGCGGCTCCTGGACGACGCGGAGGCGGACATCCTGGCCGTGAGCCACACGGGGATCCCCTGGCTGAGGCATCTGCCCGGCCGGCGGGCGGTCGTCAACGTGGGCGCGATCGGTCGTCCGCCGAACGACGGCCGCCCCGACGTACCGTACGCGCTCCTCCGGCTCGACACGGATGGCGCGCCGGCCGTCGAATGGCGAAGAGTGGAGTACGACCATGACCAACTGGCGGCCGAGATGCGGGAGGAAGGCCTGCCCGAGGAGTTTGTCGAAACGATCCTGACCGGCTGGTGGACGACCTGCCTGGAGGTCCTGCCGGCCAGGGAGCGGGCGCGGGGGAGGTTCTAGGCGCTCTCCCCCGTCAGGAGCGCGACGAACCGCCGCGCCCGGCGCAGCCCCTGGGCGTCATGGGAGTTCTGGAAGACGAAGATCAGGTTCCGCGCCATCCGCTCCAGAATCGCCACGACCGGGCTCGGGGTGAGGATCGCCTCGGCCGGCAGCCCCGCCCGCTCGAGGATCAGGAGGCACTCGACCCGGCTCACCTCCCGGCCGCCGTGGAAGGGGTCCATGTACTTGAGCTCACGGCCGTCCCGGACGCCCACCAGAAAGTGCATCGGCATCCCGACCCCGCGGAGCGGCAGACCCAGCCGGCGTCCCATGGCGATGTAGACCAGGGCCAGCGTGACCGGGATCCCCGTACGGCGCGAGATCACGCTGGAGAAGTAGGAGTTCTCGGGGTCGTAATAGTTTTCGCGGTTGCCGCGGAAGCCGCAGGCGTCGTGCAGGTAGTCCTTCAGGGCGTCCAGCCGGGCTTCGAGCGATTCCGACTCCGGGACCGCCTCCCGCGCTCCCGCGGAGAGGAGGCGGAGCTCCTCCCGGGCCTCGTCGGTGCGCCCTGTCCGGTCGGGATGGATGGTCCGCTCGAGGAGGAACGCCCCCTCCTCCAGCGCCACGCCTTCCTCGGTCGCCTGCAGCGCTACCCATTCGCGCTCGATCCCGTCGACGTGGATGTCCTCGAGGACGGACCGCGACTCGTCCCGGATGGCGGCCTCGCCGCTGACCGCCGAGGCGACCTCGAGGAAGGGCGCCGCCGTCGGGCCCGCCGATCGCAGAGCCATCCGCGCGTGCGCTACGACCCCCTCGTCCTCATCCCCCAGAAGGTGGATGAGGGCATCGATGTCACCCGGAGAGAGGACCTTTCCCATCCTGATTCGCAATATGGGAAGGACGCCGCGCCCGGCACAAGCGTGTATCTTGGGCCGCCGCATGGCGACCCGGATCGAGAAGGACAGCCTGGGCGAGCGCCCGGTCCCGGCCGAAGCCTACTACGGGATCCAGACCCAGCGGGCGATTGACAACTTCCCGGTGAGCGGGCTCCGCGCGCACCCCCGCCTGATCGAGGCCTACGCGATCATCAAGAAGGCCGCCGCCGAGGTGCACCTGGCGCTGGAGGTGCTGGACGCCGAGCGCGCCGGCGCCATCGTCCGGGCGGCGGACGAGATCGTGGGCGGAAAGCTCCGCGACCAGTTCGTGGTCGACGTGTTCCAGGCCGGGGCAGGGGTCTCCTTCCACATGAACGTGAACGAGGTCCTGGCCAATCGGGCGCTCGAGATCCTGGGCGCGGGGCGCGGGGAGTACTCGCGGCTCCACCCGAACGATCACGTGAACATGTCGCAGTCGACGAACGACACGTTTCCGACCGCGATGCATCTGGCGACCCTTCTCACGTGGGCCGACCTGAGACCTGTCCTGGTCGACCTGGCCGGCGCGTTCCACGCCAAGGGGGACGAGTTCGCCGGGCTCGTCAAGTCGGGGCGGACCCATCTCAAGGACGCGGTCCCGGTGACGCTCGGCCAGGAGTTTCACGCCTGGGGGGCGGCGATCGACCGCGGGGTCCGCTTCCTGGACACCGCCGTGGACGACCTGCGGGAGCTTCCGATCGGCGGCAACGCGGCCGGCACGGGGATCAACCTCCCGGACGGCTACCGGCCCGCCATCGTCCGTCGGCTTTCGGAGCTGACCGGCTTCGATCTTCAGCCGGCGGCCGATCCTCGCGAGCAGATCCAGAGCCGGCAGGGGATCACGGCCGTCTCGGCGATGCTCAGGAACCTGGCGCTCGAGCTGATCCGGATCGCCAACGACCTCCGCCTCCTCGACTCGGGTCCGCTGACCGGCCTGGCCGAGATCGCCCTGCCGGCGCGCCAGCCCGGCTCCTCGATCATGCCCGGCAAGGTGAACCCGGTCCTGCCCGAGTGCCTGAACCAGATCTGCTTCCACGTCGTCGGCGCCGACACCGCGGTGGCGCTGGCCTCGCAGGCCGGCCAGCTCGAGCTCAACGTGATGATGCCGGTCATGATCTGGGAGCTCCTCTTCTCGATGGAGATCCTGGGGAACTTCCTGCCGGTCTTCCGCGAGGGGTGCGTGGAAGGGATCACGGCCGACCGCGAGCGGCTGACGGAGTTCGCCCACAAGAGCCCTTCCCTGGCGACCGCCCTGAACCCGGTCCTCGGGTACGCCAAGGCCGCCGAGATCGTCAAGGAGGCGCTCCGGACCGACCGCACGATCCACGCGGTAGCGCTCGAGCGGAGCGACCTCACCGAGGAGCGGCTCACGGAGATCCTGTCGCCGGAGAACCTGACCGGACAGCTGGAGCGAGAGGGAAACTAGAGCGTGCGGGTCAGCGCCGGAGCGGGGAACGGACGACGAGGGCCAGGGCGGCCCCGGTCTTGAGCACCGTGCCGGGAAGGAAGGGAAGGACCGCCAGTGCCAGCGCGCGTTCGAGGCCGACGCCCATCGAGGCGGCGAACCAGGTCGCCCCGAGCGCGAAGATGACGATGTCGGCGGCGATCAGAACGAGCGCCGCCTTGGCCAGCCGATCGCCCGGCTCGATGCTCCTGCCGACCAGCCAGGCCGCGATCGGAAAGGCGAGCAGGAACCCGCCCGTCGGACCCATCGCGTGCGCCAGGCCGCTGGCGCCGGCGAAGACCGGCAGCCCGGCGACTCCCAGAGCGAGATACAGGACCTGGCTCAGGGCCGCGTCCCGCCCACCCAGGTAGATCCCCGAAGCGAGCACGAAGAAGGTCTGGAGCGTGATCGGGACGGGTGTGAATGGAAGGGGGATCCGGACGAACGCGCCGATCGCGGTCAGGACGACGAAGGCGGCGATCCCGGCCGCGCGGCGACCCGCGACGGACCGCGCGAGCGAGCCCGCGCGGTCCAGAGAGAGAGAGGTTTCCTGCATGGCCCGAATGGTAGTGGCCCGGTCGGGGCCGAGCAAGGATCCGGCGTGCTGATCTGGCCCGCGACACGCTTCGTCGCGGGCGAGACCGACGAGGCTGCGATCGCCGCCGCCCGCCGGCTCAACGCGCGCGGGATCGCCGTCTCCCTCGACCTGCTGGGGGAGAACGTGACCGAGGCCGAAGACGCCGACTCGGCCCGCGACGCCTACGTCCATCTCCTCCAGGGGATCGCCGAGGCGAACGTCGACTCCAACATCTCGGTCAAGCTCACCATGCTCGGGCTCGACATCGCGCCCCGCCTCGCCGAGGAGAACCTGCGGGTGATTCTCGAGGCCGCCGAGGCGCACGGGAACTGGGTCCGGATCGACATGGAGGGAAGCCCCTACACCCAGCTCACGCTGGAGATCTTCCAGAGGGTCTGGGAGTCATACCGGAACGTGGGCGTGGTCGTCCAGTCCATGCTGCGGAGGACCGCCGACGACGTTGAGCGGTTGATCGGCATGAGAGCACGGGTGCGGCTGGTGAAGGGGGCGTACCGGGAGCCGGCGCCGCTGGCCTTCCAGACCAGGATGGAGGTCGACCGGGCCTTCGACCGGCTGGCCGAGCGGCTCCTGGACGACGGCAACGAGCCGGCGATCGCGACCCACGACGATGCGCGGATCCGTCACGTCCTCCAGTATGCCGAACGGCGCGGGATTCCACCGGACAGGTACGAATTCCAGATGCTGTTCGGGATCCGGGCGACGACCCAGGTCGCGATGGTCGATCGCGGCCACCGGATGCGGGTCTATGTGCCCTACGGCGAGAGGTGGCTTCCGTACTTCATTCGCCGTTTGCGCGAGCGCAAGGAGAACATGACGTTCGTTCTCAGGAACCTGATCCGCCGGTAGCCGCCGAGAAGAAGTCGGCGTTGATCTGAATGAAGTTCTTCATCTCCGGCGGAACGTCCTCTTCGGCGAAGATCGCCTCGACCGGGCATTCGGGTTCGCAGGCAGCGCATTCGATGCACTCGTCGGGATGGATGTAGTACATGTCCTGACCTTCGTAGATGCAATCCACCGGACACACCTCGACGCAGCTCGCGTCCTTGACGCCGATGCAGGGCTGTGTGATGACGTAGGTCATGAACCGTCCTTCTCCGTCGAAGGTCCAGGCGGGCCCCCCGCCGAAAACCACTTCAAAGATGCCCCCCGGAGCCCCGCCCAGCAAGGGCACGGGGGGTCTTGCACGCGTACAACGGAGTCCGTATACTCGGGCGATCATTCGACCGGAGTTCCCCGGAGCGCTGCGTCGGGCCGTCACCTAGGGCGCGGGGTGCATGGAGACGCTTGACACGACGCGAATCGACCAGCTCCTGGAGACCTTGACCGGGGTCGTCCGGGCGAGGGTCCGGAGCTCCGGCGACGGCAGCCGACTCACCGAGATCCACATCCTCAGCGACGCGGCTCTTCCTCCCAAGCAGATCGTCCGCAACATCGAGACCCTGCTCAGGACAGCGTTCGATCTCGAGATCGATCATCGGATCGTCTCGATCGCCGTCCTGAAGGCGGAATCCCCGATCGCGCGCGCGGCCCGCGGTGAACCGGAGGAGGTGCCCGCCGCCACGGTGGAAGTCGAGGCGTACCCATCGCCGACCAGCCTCCGAAAGCCGCCGCCGCCCCGCCTCATCTTCCAGCGCCTCCGTGTCATCCAGGACGAGGATCTCAAGTGCACGGCCCACGTCGAGCTGAAGCTGGGCGACGTCATCTTCGAGGGGCGCCACCGGGACACCGATACGCCGCATTCCCGCATGTACTCCTCGGCGAGGGCGGTCATCGAGGCGCTCGAGTACCTGGCCGAGAAGGAGATGGCGTTCTACCTGGCCGGTCTCGAGCACCTGCAGGTCTTCCAGCGCGACGTGCTGGTGGTGCTGATCGAGGGGCGCCACCAGCTCCATCATGCCCGCCTCGTGGGGACCGCCGAGATCGGCGACGACCCTCACGAGGCCGCCGTACGCGCGGTCCTGGACGCCATCAACCGCTTCATCAACCGCCCGGTCCGCCTGGGAGCCGCCGCCTAGCGCAGGCCCCTTCGGGACGGGTCGAGCCAACCCCCAGCGCGGAGCGCCGTCCCACATGAGCGACGCCGATCGTACGCCCCCCGAGCCGCCCACCACGCCCCCTCCAGGGCCTCCCCCCTCCGACGCCACCCCGCCGCCCCGCGGCGGGATGTCGACCGGCACGAAGATCGCGATCGGCTGCGGCATCGTGGCCATCCTGGCGATCGTCGCGCTCATCGTGGCCGGGGTGGCGGGCGGGCTCTTCCTGAAGCGTAAGGCCGACCAGTTCACGGGCGGGGTCGAGGCGCAGACCGAGGCCAGCGAGACCCTCCAGGAGCTCGAGGCGGACCATCCGTTCACGCCGCCCGCGGACGGGCTGATCGGCGCCGACCGGGCCGACCGTTTCTTCGAGGTCACCGACGACGCGTGGCAGGACATGGAGGAGGTCGCGGAGGACCTGTCCGAACGCGGCCGTGACATCGAGGCGCGGGGCGGCGAAGCCGGGATGCGGGACGCGATGGCGGGCCTCCAGGGACTCGGCCGGGCGCGGGTGGCGCTGGCCGACGCCCTCGAGGAGAACGGGATGCCCGCCAGCGAGTACCTGTGGACCGGGCTCGCGCTCATGCGCGCCTACGAGGAGCTGGACCGACCGGCCGGCGAGTCGGGGATCCCGCAGGAGAACCTGGATCTCGCCGCCGAGCACCGGGCCGAGCTGGCGGAGATCGAGGAGACCGAGGAGGACGAGATCGGCAAAGGGATGGTGCTCGGGATCGCGGTCACGTGGGGGATGACGGAGGGGAACGTGGAGGCGTTAGGGATCGACACCTTGATGCGCTAGCCCCGAAGGCGCCGTCCGCGCCGCGCCTGGCTAGCCGCCCGTCCGCAGGAGCTCCGGCAGCCGCTCGACGAACGCCGACCGCGCGAGGACGCGGTCGGCCCCCGCCTCGCGTGCTCTCTTGAACGCCTCACCCTCCCGGTGCGGTCCGAACGCGACCACGACCGGCGCTTCGGGGCCCGCCTTGAGCGCGCTCACGGCCTCGATCGCGCGGTCGCCGTCCGCCAGATCGACCAGGACCGTCGCCGCACCCCGGGCCTCCTCGGCCGACCCCGTGAACCGCACCGGGACCCCCGCCGCCTTCGCCACCGCCTCGATCTTGGCCCGGAAGAAGAGATCGGCCGTCAAGACGGCCACGGCCGGTGAGGCCGTCACGACTTCCACCGGGTCAGGATCGTCTCCCGCCGGAAGATCCGGACGCCCAGAGCCAGGACCAGGAGGTCCACCGCGAGAAGGATGGCCGCGCCGGCCAGGATGAGGGCTGGCGTCAGCAGGAGGAGCCCCTCGAGCTGGAGGACGAGGAGAGCGATCAGGGGGAGGATCACGACGACGCCGATCTGCTGCGCGGTCCGGGCGTCGGACGTCCGTGCCGAGGCGATCACGCCGAGCGACAGCCCGAGGAGCGCGACCAGCGGCGCGATCACGAAGACGAGAAGCAGCGTCCCCGCGTCGAACACCGTGTCGAGGACGGCCGGCGGCAACGTCATTGCGAGGACAGCCGCCGCCAGGCCGAACACGGCCCAGGTGATCGCGATCCCCGGGATCCCGGCGACCAGCGACTTGGCGGTCAGGAGCTCGGCGGTCGTGATCGGCGTGGCGAGGAGGGGCTCCAGGCTCCGGGCCCGCTTCTCCCCGATCACGCTGTAGGTCGCGATCGCCATCGTCGCCATCTCGGGGATCACGAGCAGGAGAAGGAGCATCTGTCTCAGGACCAGGACCTGTACGCGGTCGCCGGTCAGGAGCGCGTCCTCAGGCCGTTCGAGCGGGCCGATCGCCGGGCGGTCGATCGCCGGCAGGTCGAGGTCGTTCATCTGGGGCGCGTAGAGGGCGAACATGAGGTAGATCGCCACGAGAAGGAAGGGAACCCCCACCGAGGTCGCGATCAGCGCCCGCTCCTGGACGAGCTCCGCCCAGTCCTTGAGGACGAGCGCCCGGATCCGGCCGGCGTTCACGCGCGGCCCCCGGTCGGGTCGGCAGCGCCCGGCACCTTGGAACCAGCGGCCCCCGCACGCTCGCCGGTCATGATCTCCAGGTAGACCTCCTCGAGGGTCGGGCGGACGGCAACGACCTCATGGATCCGGGCGCCCGCCTCGACCAGGCCGCGGACCAGGTCCGGCGTGTCGCCGGGCTCGGCCAGCGTCACGGTCAGGGTGTCTCCCTCCTCCGTTACGCCGCGCACGAAGGGAAGCGCCCGCGCGGCCGCCGCCCCGTGGTCCATCACGGCCAATCGCACGCGGACGCGGTTCGTGTGGAGACGTTCTCTCAGAGCGGCTGGCCGGTCGAACGCGATCAGCCGCGCCTGGATCATCGCCACCCGGTCGCAGAGCCGCTCCGCTTCCTCCAGGTTATGGGTCGATACGAGGATCGTCCGCCCCTCCTTCCGGAGCGACGCGATCGAGTCGCGGACGACCCTCGCCACGTGGGGGTCGAGCCCCGCCGTCGGCTCGTCCAGGAGAAGGATTTCCGGCTCGTGGAGGAGCGCCCGCGCGAGCGCCAGCTTCTGCCGCATCCCCTTGGAGAAGGTGCCCGCTGGGTCGTCGCCGCGGTCGGCGAGGCCCAGAAGCTCCAGATACCGGTCGACGGCCTTTGTCACGTCGGGGACCCCCTGGAGCCGGGCGTGTAGCTCCAGGTTCCGCCGGGCCGGGAGCCGGTCGTAGAGGCCAGGCGTCTCGGTCAGGATGCCGACCGAGCGCCGGACGCCGTCGTCCGCCTCGCCCAGCCGGTGGCCGCACACGCGGGCGGTCCCCGAGGTCGGAGGAATCAACGCCGCCAGCATCCGGATGGTGGTCGTCTTGCCGGCGCCGTTGGGGCCCAGGAGCCCCACCACCTCGCCCCGCTCGACCGTGATCGACAGGCCGTCGACGGCGGTCAGGCCGTCGAAGCGGCGGGTCAGGTCGTGGGTCTCGATGGCGGGGGGCATGGACGGGACTAGCGGGCCTTCGCGGAGGCCCTGACCTCCTTATCGAGCCTGTCGCCGAGTGAGTCCTCTTCCACGTCGAGATCGTACTGCGCCTGGATACCGAGCCAGAATTCGGCCGACGTGTCGAAGTAGCGGGCGAGGCGAAGAGCGGTGTTCGCCGTAAGCGTCGTTGTCGCGTCACCCGAAGCAGACCTTACTATAGCGTATCGCGCTAAGTGCCAAACGCCCTGAGCTTGTTTTTCGGTTTTTGTTCGGATAGCATCATGATGTGGCCCCCCCGTCCGCCCCGCGGTCGATCCTCCACGTCGACCTGGACGCCTTCTTCGTCGCTGTCGAGCGGCTCCGGGACCCGTCCTTGGTCGGGAAGCCGATCGTGGTGGGGGCGGACCCCCGGGGCGGGAAGGGGCGCGGAGTCGTGGCCGCGGCCTCGTACGAGGCCCGGGAGTTCGGGCTCCACTCGGCGATGCCGATCCGGGAGGCGTACCGTCTCTGCCCGGACGCGGTCTACCTGCCGGGGAGCCACGAGCGGTACCGGGACGCGGCGCGCCGGGTCCGGCGGGTCTTCCGCCGCTTCACGCCAGCGGTCGAGCCGGTCTCGATCGACGAGGCGTACCTGGACCTCTCCGGAACCGAGCGGCTCCACGGACCCCCGGCAGCCACGGCCGAGCGGATCCGGCGGGCGATCCGTGAGGAGACCGGGCTCCCGGTCTCGCTCGGGCTCGCGACCAGCCGGACGGTCGCCAAGATCGCCTCCGAGCTCGCCAAGCCGGAGGGTTTCCTCCACGTCTGGCCGGGCCGCGAGGCGGCGTTCCTGGCGCCGCTCCCGCTCGAGCGGATGCCCGGGATCGGACCCGCCACGCTGGAGGCGCTGAAGCGCTTCAACCTGCGCCGGCTGGGAGACCTGGCACGGCTGGATCCGGAGCTCCTGGGGCTCGCCTTCGGCGAGCGGGGCCCCCAGCTCTTCGCCCGCTCCCGGGGCGAGGACGACGGCGCGGAGATCGCGCCCCGCGAGTGGCCCAAGTCGATCAGCCGCGAGTGCACGTTCGGCGAGGACACGGCCGACCCCGCCTTCTGCGAGGCCATGCTCCACTACCTGGCCGAGCGTGCGGCCCGGGACCTCCGCGCCCACCGGATGACCGCCCGCACGGTGACGCTGAAGCTCCGCTACCGCGACTTCACGACCGTGACGCGAAGCGCCACCCTGAGGACCCCGACCGACAGCGACCGCGTGGTGGCGGGGACGGCGCGTGAGCTCTTCCGCGCGGCCTGGGCGCGGCGGGTCCAGGTCCGGCTCCTCGGGGTCGGGCTCACCAACCTGGTCCTGGCCGCCCCCCAGCTCGACCTCTTCGCCGACCCCAGGGAGCTCGCCTGGGAGCGGCTCCTCAAGCCACTCGACCGGCTCCGCTCGCGCTGGGGGTTCGACGCGGTGCGGTCGGGGCCGACCCTGGCGGTGGCGGAGGGCGATGAGGAGCGGCAGAGGGCGCGGGAGACGTCGAAGTTTGCGGCGCGATCGATCGCAGATCCACGCTGAAGCGTCCGTTCGACCGAACCGGTACAATGGAGCGGATGGCCGTCGAGACGAAGCCACGCATCGGTCCCGCCGGCTGGTCCTACGAGGACTGGAAGGGGGTCGTCTACCCGAGCGGGGCCGGGCGGCGGTTCGATCCGCTCGAGTACCTCGCCGGCTTCTTCGACGTCATCGAGATCAACTCCTCCTTCTATCGCCCGCCGCCGCCCCAGTGGACGCGGTCGTGGGCGCGACGCGTCGAAGGCAACCCGACCTTCAGGTTCACCGCCAAGCTCTGGCGGCGCTTCACCCACGAGCGGGAAACCGCGCCCACGGCCGACGATGTCAAGCAGGTCCGGGAAGGGCTCGACGTCCTGGCCGAGGAGGACCGGCTCCTGGCCGTCCTGGTCCAGTTCCCGTGGTCGTTCCGTAACGAGCCCGAGGCGCGGCGCTGGCTCGCGAAGGTCGTCGAGACCTTCGAGGATTATCCGCTCGTCCTTGAGGTGCGCCACGCTTCGTGGGACGACCCCGACGCGCTCGAATGGCTCACGGAGAAGAAGGTCGGGCTGGCGGCCATCGACCAGCCGATCCACGAAGGATCGCTCGAGCGTGTGGTTCATCGGACCGGTCCGGTCGCCTACTTTCGCTTCCACGGCCGGAACTACGAATCGTGGTTCGCCGAAGGGCGGCCGTCCCACGAGCGGTACAACTATCTGTACGAGCGTGTAGAGCTGGACCCGTGGGTCGACGAGATCCGGGCGGCGGCGTCCGATCCCGCCGTGGCCGCCGTCATCGCGATCACCAACAATCATTACCGGGGCCAGGCGGTGGTCAACGCGCTCCAGCTCATGGCGTGGGCAGGCGGGAAGCCGGTCAGGGTCCCGGAGCCGCTCAGGGAGGCGTACCCGGGGCCGCTCGCGGGGGTCGAGGCGGAGCCGTCGGAACAGCCGGATCTGTTCCGCCAGGAGGGCGGATGAGCGGCTCGCAGGAAGCGCGGGCGATCTGCGTCGCGCTGTTCCTCGCCGCCTGCGGCGAAGACGACGCCGGGCCGGCCGCTCTCGACGAGGCCCTCGGTTTCACCGTCGAGGTCACGGTGGAGCTGGATCCGCCACGCGAGCCCTTCAAGGTCGACGGCCGCATGGAAGCCCTCTACGCGCTGGCGCCGCCTTTCGCGGGTGAGAGCCGGATCGGTGTCGTCGTTCTGCCGGCCGGGGAGACCCAAGCTACGACCCCCATCCGGTTCCCGGCCCAACCGGGGCGGCTCCGCCTCCGGGAGATCACGTTCTCGCCAGGGGCGCCCTTTCTGTGCGGTGACGCCGGGCTCGTCGACCCGCGCGTGGATCGGGCGGTCCGGATTGCTGTGCGGCTCTGCTTTCCGTGACCCGGGGGATCCGCTACCAGCTCCCGCCCCCGCCTCCGCCGCCCCCGCCACCGACCGAGCCCCCGCCTCCGGCTCCGGAGCTCGAGCCGGGCGACGATCCCATCGTCCGTGTCGCGGCGGATCGGAAGTCGGCCAGCCCGCTCCGGAAACCGTTCCCGCTGAACCCACTGCCGTAGGGTGACCCCGCGTACCAGGTGGGCGGCGAGGCCGCGAGCACGTCCGCGAACTGATCCACCCAGATGTCGCTCACGTCCAGCGCGATCGCGAAGGGGAGGAGCGTCTCGAAGAGCTCGGTCGTCTTCTCCGGAGCCTGACTGAACTCGAGCTCCGCCTTCTCGGCGCGCCTGATGTACTCCTCCAGCCCCTTCACCTCGCGCCACCGCCGGGCGCCCTCCAGCGTCATGGCCGGCATGAACGAGCTGAAGAGAAGGACGATCAGTCCCGTCAGGGCGATCCCGAGCCCGAGGATCCAGCTCTCGGTCTGGACGACAAGCCCGCCCCCCAGGACGAGCCCGCCAATCCCCGCCCAGCGGTAGACCTTCCGCACCGTGTCGGGGCTCTGCCGGAAGAGCTTCTTCTTGACGAGGAGGTCGTACATCCCGTCGTGGATCTCCGGGAGATGCTCGTAGAACTCGTTGTGGAGCTCGCTCATGCGGCGGCTCGTGTCGCCCTCGAAGACGCCGTGGAGGACCCGTCCCTCGTAGTGGGTGAGGTCGCCGCCCGCGGTTGGCTTCCCGGTCCGCTCGAGCTGCCAGTCGTTCTTGTAGAGGCCGAGGGTGCGAAGGGCCTTCCCGGTGAAGGAGCCCTCGTCGACCAGACCCATGACGCCATCCGGCGGAACCTCGCGGATCTGGATGTATCCCCGGACGGCCAGGTCCAGGAGCGTGGCGACGACGTCGTCCATGTCCGCGCGCTGGTCGATCAGGGTCCCGGCGGCGCCCGGCGGCAGGCCGTCGGGCGGATGCCAGTTGGGAACCACGCTGCCGGCCGACGGCTCGCGGCCCCGGCTCCCCCACAGGCCGAGCATGACGAGGAACGCGGCGAACGGAAGCCCGGCCGGCCACCACGTCGCGACCGCCTGGGCGACCTTCTCGGCTCCGCTCGGCGCGGGGACCACGCCTTTGGGGAAGGCGGCCACGAGGGTGAGCCCCTCGCCCGCCTCGAGCCGTCCCGTCTCGAAGCGGTAGCGCCCGGCGTCGACGACCGTGGCCGTGCACCGCTCGCCGCTCGTGCTCTCGAACCAGCCGGCGTAGCACCACGCCGACCAACCCTCGGCGTCCCGCATGGCCCACGCCTCGGCGGGCGGCAGCGTGACGGTGGCCGAGGCCTGGAGGATCGGCACCGGCCACTCGGTGCCGGTCACCTGCCAGTACAGCTCGTCGTGGTCCTCGAAGAACCCGAGCCCGCTCCCGAGCCGGTAATGGATCGCGTAGGTCTGTCGGCCCGTAATGGTGCGGTTCGGATCCCCGATCCGGATCCGGACGCGGTCGCCGCGGTCGACCTTGGTCTGGAGCTCCCGGCCCTGCCCGTTGGTCACTTCCTCGACATCGAGGTCCACGCTGACGCGCCCCTCGAGGGGGAGACCCTCCCGGACGACCTTCCGGTACCGGACCGGGATCTCGCGATAGATGCCGTGCCGCTGGAGCCGGCCGAAGTCGACTTGGATCCGCTCGACCACGTCGATCGAGCGATCCGCGCGCACCGTGAAATCCGAGTGGAACGAGGTGATCGTCCAGCCCGTATCCTGGGCTGCTCCGGGTTCCGGGCGGGCCGCCCCGGCGATCGCCAGAGCGCAGAGCGCGAAGGCCGTCCTCCCCATCACCATCCGCCGATCCCTCCGCCTCCGCCCCCGCCGCCGACCGAGCCGAGGCCGTCGGCGACCGCGTCCAGCGGGATCTCGGGCCTCGACTCCAGCGCCTTCGAGATCGCCCCCTCGAGCCCGGAGAAGAGGCCCTCGAAGTCGAAGGCGTCCAGGGCGTCGAGTCCGTCCGCGCCGGCCGCGAGCCATTCCGGGGACCGGGTCAGCTCGCCGGCGAACTGCCGGGTCCACGCGTCGGTCACGCCGAGCGCGATCGCGAACGGGAGGACCTCGCTGAACCGATCGGGCGTCCGCGCGGGCGCCTCGCGGAATTCGATCTCCGCCTTCTCAGCCCGGCGGATGTACTCTTCGAGGCCACGCAGATCGCGTCGCAGCGCGGCCCCCTTGGGCGTGGCCGACGGCATGATCTTCGAGAACAGCAGGACCAGGATCCCCGAGACGGCGACCCCGACGCCGAGGAGGTCCCGCCCCAGAGCCACACCGACGGCCCCGGCCACCAGCGCGGCGAAGCCCGTCCAGGCCCAGCGTCTGCGGACCCCCTGCGGATCCTCCCGGACGAGCCGGCGGCTCACGAGCTGGCGGTAGATGGCCCGCCGGATCTCGGGCAGGTGAAGGCTGAACTTGTTCCGGAGCTCGGACAGCCGGCGCGATCGCGTATCACCGAAGATCCCGTCCAGGAGGAGCCGCTCGTAGATCTCGAGGCCCTGCCGCTCGGGGATCAGGAGCTCGAGCTCCCAGTCCTTGAGGCCGAGGTCCTGAAGCGCCCGCAAGGCCGGCCCAAAGCGGTCGAGCCGTGAGAGGGGCCCGGGCGCGTCCAGCCGGCGGATCCGCACGTAGCCCCGACGGGCGAGATCGATCAGCGTGGCGACGACATCCCTCGTGTCGACTCGATCGTCCACCAGCGCTCCGGCAGCGCCCGGGGGCAGGCCGTCCGGAAGACGCCACTGGGGAACCACGCTTCCGGCCGCGGGGTCGCGGCCGGAACGGACCCAGATCATGGAAAGCCCGGCCAGGACGATGAGCGGGAGACCGAGCGGAGCGAAGGTGACGAGGGTGGCCCGCAGGCGATCGAGGAAGGAAGGGCGGCGGACGACGCCGGCGGGAAAGACCGCCACCATGGTGAGACCTTCCCCGGGAGCGAGACCCGCCGTCTCGAACCGGAAGCGCCCCGGCGCGGGGATTTCGGCGCTGCAACGCGTCTCGTCCGAGCTGGCGGGAGGGCCGGCGAAACAGCGTGCACCCCACGGACCGGATGCGGTGCTCGCGGCAGCGGTCGTGGGCAGCGCGACCGCCGCGTCGGCGCGCTCGATCGGCACCTCGGAGTCCGTCCCCGTGACCTGCCAGTAGAGCTCGGTGCGGTCCCCGTGGTGGTCGAGGGCCCCCCGGATCGCGTAGCGGAGCGTGTAGGACTGGACCCCCGTGACCATTCGATCCGGATGGCCGATCCGGATCCGCGAGCGCCGCCACCGGTCGACCTCGACCGGAAGCGGGCGGCCGGCGCCGTCGCTCGCTTCCCGAACGTCGAGCCGCTGGAGACGGCTCTCGAGGTGGATGTCCCGGTAGATTCCGTGACGCCACAGGTAGCCGAAGTCGACGTCGATCCGTTCCACGACCTCGAGCGATCCGTCGCCGCGGACCTCGTAGGCGGCGCGGAAATCCGTGACCCGGAACCCGGCCTGGGCCAGCGCCGAGCCGGACGTGCCGAGGAGGAGGAACCCGCCCAGCAGGACGACGTGTCGGGCAACCGGGGGATGGACGCGCATCCGTGAAAACCGGGTCAGCCGTCCTCCCGGACGTCGGCCGGGGGCGCCTCCCGCTCGGCCAGGTCGGCCAGCTCGAAGTACTCGCCTGGCTGGAAGCCGAACGGGCCCGCGATCAGCAGGTTCGGGAAGGTCTCACGGAGGGTGTTGAAGTCGCGGACCACGGCGTTGTAGTAGCGGCGGCCGCTGGCGATGTCGTTCTCCGTCTCGGCGAGCTGCGACTGGAGCTGGAGAAAGGTCTCGCTCGCCTTGAGGTCCGGGTAGTTCTCGACCACGGCGAAGAGCTGGCGGACGCCGCTCGTAAGCTGGTTCTCGGCGTGGGCGCGGCCTCCGGTGTTTTCGGGGGCGCCGCCCGCCATGAGCGCGTTCGAGCGGGCGGACGTGACCCGCGAAAGCGTCCGGCTCTCGTGCCCCACGTACCCCTTGACCGCCTCGACCAGGTTCGGGATCAGATCGGCGCGCCGCTTGAGAAGGGCGTCCACGTCCCCCCAGGCGGCCTTGAGACGGTTTCGGAGCGCGACGAGCCGGTTGAACGTCCAGGCGAGCCAACCCAGCGCGAGGACGACGAGGGCCAGCGCGATCACCCCGAGGGCGGTCACCATGGTCACGGATACTAGCAAACTCCGGACGGTGTAGCATCGGTGCCCGGCCGATCAGGCCAGGCTCCTCCGGAACCGCGCCACCGCCAGGCCCAGCGCCCCGCCCGCCATTCCCGCCAGGATCAGGTACTCCGGCCACAGGCCGGCCATCCCCTCGCCCTTGAGGAAGATGCCGCGCACGATGGTCAGGAAGTGGCGCACGGGATCCAGGACCGACAGCCAACGGAAGAGGGCCGGCATCGTGTGGACCGGGTACAGGAACCCCGCCAGGATGATGGCGGGGAGGAAGAAGAGGAACATCGTCATGAACGCTTCCTGCTGGGTCTTCGACACCGTCGAGACGAGGAGCCCGAACGCGAGCCCGGCCACGATGTAGAGGAGCGCGGCCAGGAGGAGGGCCAGGATGGAGCCGCGGAAGGGGATCCGGAACCACGCGATGGCGACGGTGGTGACGAGCGCCAGGTCGATCAGCCCGACGACCGATACGGGAAGCGTCTTGCCGAGCATGAGCTCGGCCGGCGTCAGCGGCGTGACCATGAGCTGCTCCAGGGTTCCCGCCTCACGCTCCCGGGCGACGGCGAGCGACGTCAGCAGAAGGCACATCAGCATGAGGATGGCGCCGATCACCGCCGGCACGTTGTAGTCGCGGCTCTGAAGATCCGGGTTGTACCAGGCCCGGGCCCTGAGATCGATGCCGGCCGGGAGGGGGCCGAGGCCGCGCCGGGCGGCCAGGACCCTCCCTGCGTCCTCGGCGAACCGCTGGACGATCCGGTTCGCGTACCCGAGCGCGACCGTTCCCGTGTTGCTGTTCGTGCCGTCCACCAGGACCTGGACGGCCGGGCTCCGGCCGGCCGCGAGATCGGTCGCGAAGCCGGCCGGGATCTCGATCCCCACGACCGCCTCTCCCCGCTCGAGGGACTCGCCGATCGCCGCCGACCGCGTCCCCCGACCGACCACGCGGAACCGTCCCGAGGCCGTGAACGCGTCCACGAGATGCCGCGACTCGGGCGTTACGTCGTGGTCCACGACCACGGTGGCCACGTCCCGGATGTCGGTGTTGACGGCGTACCCGAAGACGATGAGCTGAACGATCGGGGCGACGAAGACGATCATGCGCGTACGCGGGTCGCGGAGGAGCTGACGGCGTTCCTTCCGGACGAGCTCCAGGACGTGGCGGCGCGAGGGAGGCCTCACGCGACCTCCTTCTCGAGGACCCGCATCGTGAGCGCGAGGCCCACCACGGCGAAGAGGACCAGCGCCAGGGCCTCCTCCCAGAGGACGTCGAGGCCCACGCCCTTCAGAAACACGGCTTTGGTGACGTCGACGTAGAACCGGGCCGGGAACAGGTACGTCAGCGCCCGTAGGACGGGGGGCATGTTGGCGATGGCGAAGATGAAGCCCGACAGGAGGAGCGCCGGCAGGTACGTGCCGATCATCGCGAACTGGGTCGCCAGGACCTGCGACTTGACCGCCGCCGAGATGAACATCCCGAAGGCGAGCGCGGCGACCAGAAACGGGATCGTGAGGAGGAAGAGGAGGACGACGCTGCCACGGAACGGGACTTCGAACAGGAGAGTCCCCAGGAGCACGGTGAGCGCCACGTCCACGAGCCCGATCGCGAGGTAGGGGAGGAGCTTCCCGGCCACGATCTCGACCTCCCGGACGGGCGTCGAGACGAGCTGCTCCATCGTGCCCCGTTCCCACTCGCGGGCGATCGTGAGCGCGGTGAGGAGGGCCGCGATGATGGAGCCGATCACCGCGATCAGGCCGGGGACGACCATGTTCCGGCTCTCCAGCGATTGGTTGTACCAGACCCGGCTGGCGGTCCGGACAGGCAGCGCCACCGTTCGCCCCTCGAGGGTCGCGCGGAGCGAGAACGCGCGCACGACGCCGCGCGCGTAGTCGAGCGCGATCGTCGCCGTGTTGGCATCGCTCCCGTCCAGGAGAAGCTGGAGCGGAGCCGGCCGTCCGGCCGCGAGGTCGGCTGTGAAGCCGCGTGGGATCGCGAGGACGGCGAGAGCCTCGCCCCGGACCAGCCACTCGTCCGCATCACGGTGGTCGGCGAGACGCGCCGTCACGTTGAACTTCCCGCTCCGGACGAACGCGTCGACGAGCCGGTCCGTGGTCTGCGTCCGGTCACCGTCCCAGACGGCGAGCCGGATGTCGTCCACGTCGAACCGGATCGCGTAACCGAGGAAGAGGATCAACGCGGGCGGGAGCAGGAACGCGAGGATCAGGCTCCGGGGGTCGCGGCGGAGCTGGATCAGCTCCTTCCGGGCGATGGCCAGCGTGCGCCGTATCATCCCTCGGCCGCGCCGCCTTCCTGCCGGACCAGGGCCACGAAGACGTCCTCCAGGCTGGCCGGCACGGGCTCGGCAGACACCACCCCGAGGCCCTCTCTCGTGAGCCGGTCGACGACCGCCCGCCGGCCGGCGTCGGGGGCCTCGACCCGGACGTGGAGGGCGCGGCCGTACATCCCGACGTCGCTCGCGGCCTCGACGTTCTCGAGGGCGGCGACGGCGCGGGCGGGATCGCCCTCGACTCGGACGTCGAGGATCGTGCCCGGAAAGCCCTCGCGAAGCGCCGCCGGTCGATCGAGGGCGATCAGGCGCCCCCGGTTCATGAGCGCGAGGCGGTGACAATATTCGGCCTCTTCCATGTAGTGGGTGCTCACGAGGACCGTCGTGCCACCTTCGGCAAGACGGTCGATCAGGTCCCAGAAGCGGCGGCGCGCTCGCGGATCGACGCCGGAGGTGGGCTCGTCCAGGAACAGGACCGCCGGCTGGTGCAGGGCGGCGCAGCCCAAGGCGAGCCGTTGCTTGAGGCCGAGGGGAAGGGTCCCGGTCAACGTCTCCCGGCGGTCGTCGAGCCCGGCCGTCTCGAGCGCCCAGGCGGTCCGTTCCCGGACCCGTTCAGGCGGAAGGTCGTAGAGCCCGGCGAAGAGCTCGAGGTTCTCGATCACCTTCAGGTCCAGGTAGAGCGAGAAGAGCTGCGACATGTAGCCGATCGAACGCCGCACCCGGTCGCCCGCGGTGGCGACGTCGTGACCCGCTACGGTCGCCGCGCCCGAGGTCGGCGGAAGCAGGCTCGTCAGCATGCGGATCGTGGTCGTCTTCCCGGCCCCGTTGGGCCCGAGGAAGCCGAAGATCTCTCCCGGCCGGACGGCGAAGGAGACCGAGTCGACGGCCGTGAAGTCGCCGAACTTCCGGGTCAGGTCACGCGCTTCGACGGAGGCTTCGGGCGAGGTCGTCACGCGGCCTCCACCCTGGCGCCGGCGGTCAGCTCGAGGAAGACGTCCTCGAGCGACGGGGTCTCCTCGCGGACGTCGCCGACCGGGACGCCCGCCGTCTCCAGGGCCGGCCGGACCCACGCGTCGCCGGCGTCCCGCTCGAGGAGGAGGTGGACGGTGTTGCCGAAGAGGCTCACCCGGCGCGCCTCCGGCCGCCCGCGGAGGGCTTCCCGGGCCTGCCGCGGCGCCTGGGTGTCGACCACGAGCAGTCGCAGCCCGAGGCCCCGCTGGAGCGCCTCGGGAGGGTCCAGCGCGATGACCCGGCCTTCATGGAGGAGCGCCACCCGGTCGCACCGCTCCGCTTCGTCCAGGTAGCTCGTCGAGAGGAGGATCGTGACCCCGGTCGCGATCATCTCGTGGAGGATGAGCCACAGGTCACGCCTCGAGACGGGATCCACGCCGAAGGTCGGCTCGTCGAGAAGGAGGATCTCCGGCTCGTGCACGAGCGCGCACGAGAGCCCCAGCTTCTGCTTCATGCCGCCGGACAGCTTGCCCGCCAGCCGATCCTCGAACGGCCCGAGTCCGGAGAAACGGTAGAGGCGCTCGAGGCGCTCCCCGCGCCCGGCCGCAGGAACCCCGAACAGGTCGGCATAGAAGTCCAGGTTCTCGCGTACGGTGAGGTCGCCGTAGAGGCCGAACCGCTGCGGCATGTAGGCGATCGCATGGCGGATCCCTTCCGGATCCCGGGCGACGCTGACCCCGTTCACGAGCGCGTCGCCGGAAGTGGGGCGGAGGACTCCGGCCAGCATCCGGAGCGTGGTCGTCTTGCCGGCGCCGTCCGGCCCGACCAGACCGAACAGCTCCCCCCTCGCGACGTCGAAGTGGATCCCGTCGACCGCCACCACCGGGCCGAAGCGGCGCCCGAGTCCCTCGACCCGGATGGCCGGTCCCGCCGCGGAGCCGTGGGCGGTCATCCGTCCTCTTCGCGCGTCTCCGCGAGACGGACGTCGGCCGGCGTCCCCACCTTGAGCTCGTAGCGTGGATCGCCGGTCACCCGGACCTTGACCTCGTAAACCAGCTTGATCCGCTCCTCCCGCGTCTGCACGTTGCTCGGCGTGAACTCGGCTTCGCTCGCCAGGAAGGTGACCCGTCCCTCGTAGGTCCGGTCCGGGTACGTGTCGGCGGTGATCTCGGCCGCCTGGCCGATCCGGACCCGCCCGATCTCGTCCTCCCGGACGTAGATCCGGACCCACCGGTCGTCGAGGTCGAGGACGCTGACGACGGGGGCTCCCGTGGCCACGGTCTCGCCAGGCTCCCTGTGGCGGATCGTGACGATCCCCGGGAAGGGGGCCCGGATCGCGGCGTCCCGGAGGATGGCGGCGGCCTCCTCGACCCCCGACCGGGCCTGCTCGGCGACGGCGCGCTGGGCGGCCACCTGCTCGATCCGCGGCCCCTGCCGGACCAGGTCGAGCTGCTCGGCGGCCTGG
>DASRVA010000175.1:0-4952 GCA_035687745.1 Gemmatimonadota bacterium | reverse complement strand
GGTCGCAACCCGATCACGATCACCCCCTGTGCCTAGAATAGTGCTGCCTTGTACGGATTCCCGCGGTTCGGATGGGGTTCGACGTGTTGTACCGCGGTGACGGGGCGGGGTTCCTGCCCCCCCGGTGACCTTCTATCTTCTTCAAGGTGAGCTCGTCGCGCCACCCAGCGGGATCCCCCGCTCTCGAGCGGATCAGCCCGGAGGAGAGGCTGGAATGGTACCGGTTGACCCCGCAGCAGCGGTGGAGAGAGAGCCAGCGACTCTGGTCGACGTTCCTCGCGCTGAGGGGGCGCCTTGAGCCTGAGCCCGATCGCCAGAGTCCTTTTCACGATCCGCGAGCGGAACGTCCGGAGCCTGCTGATGGGGGGCCAGGCCTGCATCCTGTACGGCGCAGCGGAGTTTAGCAGGGACGCCGATCTCGCCGTCTTCGCCTCGCGGGACAACCTGGAGAACCTGAACGACGCGCTCTCCAGCCTGGCCGCGGAGGTCGTCGCGGTGCCGCCTTTCGAGATAGAGTACCTGGAGCGTGGGCACGCCGTCCACTTCCGGTGCCGGCACCCGGATCTCCGCGGCGTGCGGATCGACGTCATGACCCGGATGCGCGGCGTCGACCCCTTTCCCGATCTGTGGGAGCGGCGGACGACCTTCCCCCTCCCCGAGGGACTCGACGTCGAGGCCATGTCCCTCCCGGACCTCGTCGCCTCGAAGAAGACCCAGCGCGACAAGGACTGGCCGATGATCCGGCGGCTGGTTGAGGCCAACTACGAGCAGTTCTTCAACGAGCCCGGCGAGGAGCGGGTGCGGTTCTGGCTCGGGGAGCTCCGGACGCCCGAGCTGCTCGTGGAGTGCGCCTCACGGTTTGCCGAAGCGGCCCGCCGCCTGGCCGTGGAGCGCCCGGCCGTCGCCGACGCCCTTTCCGGCGACGAAGCGGAGACCGCCCGCCGGCTGGAGGAGGAGCAGGCGCGGGAGATGGAGGCGGACCGGGCGTACTGGGCCCCGCTCAGAGCGGAGCTCGAGGCGTTGCGACGGGAGCGGAGGAGGAAGTCCCGTTAGCCTCGGAACCGCGAGCGGAGCTCATCCCGCCGCCAGCACCGCCGGCCGAGGTGCTGGCGCGCTTTGCCTCCAGCTCGCGGGCGAGCCCGACCAGACGGACGAACTCGGTCCGGTGCCCCTCCGGGTCGGGACCGAGAGCGGTCCGGGAGCGCTCCTCGACCCGCTCCAGGTCGGCCTCTCCCTTCAACGGCGAATCCCGGAGCACCAACCCTAACTCGACCACCGCCGAGCCGAAATGGAACGCCGGGCTGGGCGACCAGCCCCCGTCCCGGATGGGGATCTCGAGCAGCTCGCTGCGATCGCCGTCCGGGGCCTTGTAGCGGACCTTGAGAAAGCCGATCTCGTCGCTCCCGGATCCGCTGTCGATCGCCCGACGCTGGTAGCGCAGGGAGTCGGGCACGCGGACCACCGCGTCCGTGTTCGCCCCGTGCGGGACGACCTCGCAGAAGGCCAGGCCGGGATCGCCGTACCCCGTGGGACCCGAGCCGGGCGGGGTAACGCTGGCCGACCTCGACGGCGACGGGCGGGATGACCTGGTCGCCGCGGCCGGAGGCGAGGGCTCGATCGCGATCATGCTCGTCCCGGGAGGGCCTTGACCTCGGCGCCGACCCCTTATCCCGACGGCCTCACGGTCGCATCGAAGTCGAAGTACACCCCCAGGTAGTCGCCCGAATACTCGCCCGGCAGGGGCGGCATGGGCGAGGATGCCTGGACGGCCCGCTGCGCGGCCTGATCGAAGGTGAAGTGGCCGCTCGACGTCTCGACCCGCATGTCGGCCACCCGCCCCGTCCGCTCGATCCGGAAGTAGATCGTCGTCTTGAGCGAGGTCGTCCCCGGCGGCCGCCAGTTCCGCTGGACCTTTCGCACCATCTGCTCCAGATACCAGGGGAACTGGAAGGGCCGTCCCTCGAGGGTAACCGGCAGGTTGTCGCCCTCGGCGGTCGCCCGCTCGGTCGTGTCGGGGCCCGGGTCCTCCCGGGGCCGCTCGCGGGGCTCTTCCTCGGGCGGATCCTCCTCGGGTATCTCCTCCTTGGCCTCCGGTTCGGGCTCCGGCTCCTCCTCGGCTTCGGGCGCGGGCTCGGGCCGGCGCGGTTGCCGCGCCAGCTCGGCCGCCTGGACCAGGTTGACCTGGTAGACGGGGGGGAGCTCGGGGCGACGCCCTTCGCGGAGGGCTAGGAGGAAGACCACCACGCCGGCCGCCACGTGCAGGCCGGTCGACCCCAGGATCCAGCGGCGGAGGCCGGGCGCGGTCAGCATTCGGGATGGGTCAGTCGAGGTCGGGAGGCGGCGGCTCGGTCACCAGGCCCACGTTCTCGAAGCCCGCCACCCGGAGCTGCCCCATGACCTGCATGACGCGCCCGTAGGTGTTGGACTCGTCCGCCCGCACGTAGACGCGCGCCAGGCCGCGGCTCTGGCGGACCTGCCGGAGGACGTCGCCCAGGGCCTCCGGCCGGACCTCGGCCCGGTCGATGAAGACCTTCCCCTCGGCGTCGACCGTGATCATGATCGCCTCCGACTGCGGCAGCGGCGCGCTCTCCGTCTCCGGCACCCGCACCTCGAGGCCGCTCATCGAGATCGGCGCGATGATCATGAACATGATGAGGAGCATGGTCGCCACGTCGACCAGCGAGGTGACGTTGATCTCGGCCATCAGGTTGTGCTGGCGTCGGAGCGGTCTCATCGGCTATCCGCGCCTCTCCCGCACGATCAGGTTGATGAGCTCGCTCGAGAAGTGGGAGAGCTCGTCGTCGACCTCCTTGATCTGGCTGACGTAGTAGTTGTAGCCGAGGACCGCCGGGATCGCGACCGCCAGACCGGCGACGGTCGTGATCAGGGCCTCGGCGACGCCCGGCGCCACCACGTTGATGTTCCCCGAGCCCCGGAGTCCGATCTGGAGGAAGGCGTCCATGACGCCCCAGACCGTCCCCAGAAGGCCGAAGAACGGCGCCACGGTGCCGGTCGTGGCCAGGAACGGAAGCCCTTGTTCCAGAGCCTCGATCTGCTGGGCGGCTTCGCGCTCGAGGGCCATGTGGACCGACTCCTTCTCGAGGATCGTGATCGCGGTGGCCCCGCGCGGCGGCGCGGCCACGCCGCCCAAGCCGTCGTCCACTTCTGCGGCGGGGCGCTGGCTCAGGTGCTTGAGCTCCCGGATCCCCGCCTTGAACACCTCGGTCAGCGGGTTGGTCGGGATCGCCAGCGCCGTCTGGTACGCTTCGGCCAGGCTCGCCCTGTTCTCGAAGGCATGGAAGAACTGGGTCCGCTTGCCGCGGAGCCTTCGGAAGAGGAACAGCTTCTTCAGAATGATCGCCCACGAGACGATCGAGAAGACGAGCAGGATCAGCAGGATGCCCTTGGTGAACCAGTCGCTCGTCACGACCATGTTCCAGATGGTCGGGTCGGCGGCCAGGCCGCGCGTGCCGGCCTGAAGCAGCGCTGTCATCGGCTATCCTCCGTTGGCACGGTATCGGATCGCATGGTCCGTTCGAGATGATCGAGGGTCCTCCCGAGACCCTCGTCGAGCTCCACCGCCGGACGCCACCCCAGCTCGCGCGCGGCCCGGGAGGCATCGAGGACGCTGCGGTACAGCTCACCCGCCCGGGCGGGAGAGCGCCGGATCTCGGTCTCGCTGCCGGCCTGGGCCATCAGGCGCTCGGCCAGCTCGTTCACGCTCGTACCCCGTCCGGTGCCGATGTTCCAGGCCCGGGAGCCGAGATCGGCGAGCGCGGGAAGGGGGCGCGTCCCGGCCAGCCAGTTGGCCTCCGCGACGTCGCCCACGTAGACGTAGTCCCGCTCCTGCGTGCCATCCCCGAAAATCGTGATCGGCTCGCCCTCGAGGATGCGCGATCCGAAGATCGCGATCACCCCGGCCTCCCCGTGCGGCGACTGCCGGGGGCCGTAGACGTTGCTGTACCTGAGCGCCGCGTACTCGAGGCCGTGGACGCGGGCGTAGTAGTGGAGGTACTGCTCGCCGGCCAGCTTGGTGACCCCGTACGGGGAGAGGGGCAGCAGGGGGTGGGACTCGTCGGTCGGGATCCGCTCCGGCTCGCCGTAGACCACGCCGCCCGACGAGATGTAGACGACGCGAGCCACGCCGTGCTTGCGGGCCGCCTCGAGGAGGTTCAGGAGCCCCAGCACGTTGGTCCGGGCGTCCCGCATGGGATCCGCTACCGACACCCGGACGTCGATCTGGGCGGCGTGGTGGTTGATCAGGTCGAAGCCGCCCTCCTCGAAGACCCGCTCGAGGCCCGGATCCGCGACGTCCATCTCGACGAAGCGGGCGCCCGCGGGCACGAGGCCCCGCCGCCCGGACGACAGGTCGTCCACAACCGTGACCTCGCACCCTTCCGCCAGGTAACGGTCGGCGACGTGCGAGCCGATGAAGCCGGCGCCACCGGTGACGAGCACGCGCCGTGGAAAATGATGGGACATGACCCCGATAGCTCCTATGACTTGAAGAGGGTGGAGTGGCGTAATCTGCTACGGCGGGGTGGGTCTGGCTACTGAAGCGGGACCTCCCAGTACCCTTTCAGCCGAGCCAGATCTCGAATGGAGTACGCGAGCGATATCAGCTCGGCGTCCAGCGAGTCTTGAGCTGAGACGATGTGAAGGCTGACGGCCGGGTCCACGCCTTTGAGCATCCACTCCCGGGTGGCCGCTCCGTCCTCGCTCGAGCAGGCGCCCGTAGGCATGCTCAAGAGCAAGCTACTCCAGACCGCCAGTCTCCGATTCGCCCTTCTCAAGCACCGATCACCCGGAATGCCTGCTCGCCCATACAATCTGGCTCCCTTTCCTGCTGCGACCTAAATTGAGGTTCTGAATCGCGGTCTTCATACCCTTCCATCGGAGACATCCCCATGGCCAGACAATGCTTCATCTGCGGCAAGGCCGCCCAGTTCGGC
>DASRVA010000174.1:0-31414 GCA_035687745.1 Gemmatimonadota bacterium | reverse complement strand
CCCGGAGCTCCGTGTCGGCCGGGGTCGGGCGCGTGGAGACGTCGACGACCGCCGCCGCTCCCTCGCCGAACCGCGCCGGCCGTGCGCCGGGATGGAAGAAGACCGCGCCCACCGCGTCGGGATTGACGCCCGAGAACATGCCCACCCCGTGGAGCGGATTGAGGAGCGGGATCCCGTCGAAGTAGATCCTGGTGTGGCTCCACGGCGCACCTCGCGCCCAGAGCTCGGCCGTGTAGTCGTCGCGCGTCGTGACGCCCGGGAGCCGCTGGAGCGCCCGAAAGAGGTCGGTCTCGGCGAGGGTGACGGCGTCCTGGACATCGCCCGCCGTTACGATCCGGGCGTCGCTTCCGAGGAAACGCGTCTGGCGATCCTTCTCCAGGGAGCCACGGTCCGTCCCGCGGAGGGTCGCGTCCGCGGTCGCGCGCCCCATGGGCGTCGTCGACCGCACGAGGACTTCCCGTGACTCCATGGTGATCGGATCGACGATCAGCCCGACCGACACGCGGGCCCGTGACGCCACCAGCTCGACGTCCACCCGGGCCGGCTTGTAGTCGAGCCGGCTCACGAACAGCGCGTACTCTCCGCTGGTCAGTCCCCGGAAGACGTAGGATCCGTCGCCAGTCGTGGTGGTCGACCATCCTGACGGAACGAGGGTCGAGGATCCCCCGTCCGCGAGAAGCCCCTCGGGAAGGGGAGCCAGGACGACGACCGAGCCGGGGAGCGCTTCCCCCGTAGCCGCGTCGATCACGATTCCGGAGATCGAGTGGGATCCGGCCGGAGCCTGCGCGGCGACCGGGCCCGGAAGGAGGGCCGTCAGGAGGGTCGCAGCGATCAGCGGCCGATGGATGGACTCTATCCTCATCTTGAGGGGAAACGATCCGGAAGGGCGGGTTCTGACATGCGGACCCATGATCTCAACGTCCGCCGTCAGAAATCGGTTGCCCCGCCCGTTTCACCGGCGAGAGGCCAGCCCGGTTTTTCGGACATAGTCTTCCGGAGGTGAGGATGAAGATCGGCATGACCCTCCTCGTTCCCGCGCTGGCCCTGGCCGGCTGCGGCAAGGGCGCCACCGGGCCCGCGCCCGGCCCGGCCGGGGAGTTTCCGCCGGCCGGGTCGAGCCTGGACGTATCGGTTCCGTTCGGGCAGACCAGGACGGTCCCCGGGACCGATCTCGTGATCGGGCTGGTCGACGTGACCGACGATCAGCGGTGTCCGCTCCGGGACGAAGACGGCAACCCCATCAATTGCGTCTGGCAGGGGAATGCCGACCTCACGCTGACCCTGTCGGCCCAAGGGCTGGAGGACGAGACCCGCGTCATCCGCTCCGGGTTCGAGCCTGTCGTCGAGTACGGCCCCTTCCGGATCGCCTTCTTCGGGCTTCAGCCGGAGCGATCCTTGGACTTGGTGATCGATCCCGACCGGTACGTGGCGACCCTCCGGGTGACGGTCCCGCGGGACCGCGATGGATGATGAGCCGCCGCGCCCCGGCCACGATCGTCGCGCTGTTGCTCCTGTCTTTGTCGGGCTGCGATGTCCTCGGGCTCGGCGACGACAACGGGCCCGACCTCCGGATCCTGGCGCTGGAGGAGGCGGTCCCCGCGGGCGGGATGCAGGGGATCCGGATCGAGAACCACGCCAGCCGGTCCATCTCCTTCAATCCTTGTCCCCGGTTCTTCGAACGGCGGGTGGGTGTGGCCTGGACCCCACTTCGGGCGACCCGTCCGGCCGCGTGCAGGGACCATCTCGAGGAGCTCCCTGCCGAAACCGACGGCGGATTCCTGACCCCCGTGCCCGATTCGCTCCAGGCCGGCACCTACCGCATCGTGTTCGAGTCGTTCTGGTTCGAAGAGGGGGTTTCGGAAATGGGAACCCTCATCCTGGATTCTCTCCCGATCGAGCAGCGGACGACGGGAGGCTTCGAAATCGTCGAAGACCTGTCAGCCTTTGCGATACCTCGCTGACCGCCACGGAGCGGGTCACCCCGCCGCCGCGATGGACTCACCTCACCGTGGAGGATTGGAACCGTCTCAGCTGTAGCTGGGAGCGCCTCGATGATCGGCAAGGAAACGACCCTGCATACGGCCACCGTTTTTGTGGCGGTATGCGTGCTGCTGACACCCGGCTGCGGAAACGGCCAGGAGGTCATGGAGCTCAGGCACTTCGCCCTCGATTCGCGTCAGGGATTGATCACGACCTCCTATGTCACGACGGACTCGACGGTGAAGGTCGAGGGAGCCGGGAGTCTGCGGATCGAAGCCGCCTCGCCCACGCGCGTCCTCCTGTTCGAGACCGGGGACATCGACGTCGAGGACGCGCGCTTGATCTACCGGGCCCGACTACGAACCGACGATCTGGACGGTCAGGCCTACCTCGAGATGTGGTGTGCCTTCGACCAGATGGGAGAGTTCTTCTCCCGCGCCCTCCAGGCTCCACTCTCGGGAACGAACGATTGGGCCACCCAGGAAACGTCGTTCTTTCTCGAGGCAGGCCAGAATCCGGGTAACGTGAAGCTGAACCTCGTGGTCGACGGAGTGGGGACCGTGTGGGTCGACGACGTCCGGCTCCTCCGGGGTCCGCTGAGTCCGTGAGTTCCGGGGAGTGCGCCGGGGACTCCACCCATCACCGGAAATTCGAGGTGAGCGCTGTCCACGACGGTGGTCCCGCTCTCGACTACTTCAACGGTTTCCACGACGGCCTGGTCAAGCGGCTCGAGATCGTGTCGCGGGATCGATTCGAGGAGATCGGCGTCCAGACCGCGGACGGCGTCTACGACGTCACCATCGACTTCGCCCACTACAACTACCGAAACGGGGAGGAACCGTTCCATTCTGTGGATCAGATCGTCGAGGCGCGGTTCAGCGATGTGAAGGACATTCATGTCGATCTCGCGCGCGAACATCTTGGAAGCCCGATCACGGCGCTCTACATCGAGGCCGAGCGGCGCCGCAGGAACCTCGTGCCGGACCATGAGGACTGCCTGGCCCTCCTATGGGGGCGGCAACGGTACGTCGAAGCGGAGCGGAGATGGGAGTTCAGGAAGGAACGGCTCTTCACGTTCTCGCGCGCGGTGTTTCGCGAGCGCTGAGACCGTGACGAAAGTAGCGGCGCGGGCCAAAGCGGGTCAGTCTCCGCCGCTCTGCCGTGGACGCTTCACGAGCTCCCCACCGCAATTCGGGCATACATGGTCGAGCCCACTTGCGCAGGACTCGCAGAACGTGCACTCGTAGCTGCAAATGAAGGCCGTCCCATCGGGGGCCAGCTCTCGCTCGCACCGTTCGCATCGATCTCTCATCTCCAGGCTCATCGGGACATGAACGCCTCCGTCGCTCTGGACGACCTCGTTGGTCAAGGGTGCGGTCCGGTCCTTCCCGGGGTCTATCGAGATCTCAACCTCACGCCGGCCGGGCGCGTTTAGAACCTGCCGGTCACTCGGAGTCTCCAAGAATGCGTCGCCCACCTCGAGGAGGCTGATGCCTTACCCCGGTTTTCACCTGGCCCAAGTCAATATCGCTCGGGCACGCGATGACATGGACGACCCCGTCATGGCGGGATTCGTGGCCAACCTGGACGGCATCAACGCGTTGGCCGACCGAAGCCCTGGTTTCGTCTGGCGACTACAGACCGAGGACGGTGACGCCACGGCCATCCGTCCATATGCCGATGATCGCATCCTGATCAACCTCTCGGTATGGGAGGACCTGCCGCACTTGCACGAGTTTGTCTTCCGCACCGCTCATGCCGAAGTGATGCGACATCGCCGCGAGTGGTTCGAGCGCTTCTCGGAAGCCTACGTGGCTCTATGGTGGGTAGCGATCGGACAGCGCCCGTCCGTCCAGGAGGCCGTAGCGCGGCTTGCGCACCTCCAGTCCCACGGGCCTGGCTGCCATGCGTTCACGTTCCGCGGGGCGTACGACCCCTGGGACCGGGCGATCGGGCCGGGAGCGCGGGCAGATCAATGCCCGGCCGGCTAGCCGTGAGCCGGGCCCGGCCAGAGGGGGGCCGCCGCGCAGCTCCTCACCCGGCGTCCCACCGGCCTTTCCGTTCGTCCCCCGTTCCTGCCAGTTCGTCGCTTTTTCGTTGATCAGCCCCCATCCCCACCTTAGACAGCTCAGGTGCGCGCGCTCCGAATCCTCGTCGCCGGAGGCCCGGCACCGTCAGTACAGAGGCGCTCTCTACGGCCGGACCTGGAGGTTCCCTGCCACGGGATGCGGCCCGAAGAGGGGGTTCGGCACGTTCGGAACTCCGCAGAAGGCCTCGTTGGCCGCCTCGTCGCCAAAGCCCGAGATCGTGCTCAGGTCGGGGGACGCCGACGCGCCTTCTCCGTTGTCGATCGACTGGAACCAGATAAAGGTTCCCACGGGCAGCGTGGGATCGTTGCTCTGCTCGATGACCCCGCCCCACTTGGCCCGGTTTCCGGTCATGGCCGGGATATCGGGCCAGTCCTGCAACACGGGCGTGTCGTAGATCCGGAAGCACGTGACCGTACCCTTGAAGATGAACCGCTGACCAAAGGCGCCCTGCTCGTAGGCGTAGTGGCCGCTCACGCTGCCGTCGGCGTGACGGGCTGCCGTGAAGGTGACGCGGTTTTCGACGGGGAATCCGAAGAAACGCGGGTCGGTCGTGAAGTGATATCCGCCTGAGGCCGACTCCACGATCTTCGAGCCGCTCAGACCAAGGGAGGAAGGATCGGGCCCGGCAGGGCCCGCGTCGTTCTCCCCGGTTTGACAGGCGGCGACGAGAACGATCGCCAGGGTGAACAGACGGTAGTGGGTCATAGGACCTCCAGGAATAGGGTGGGCCGGCTTCCCCACCCTATTCGGCATCCACCCCCGGGTCTTGAAGCTTTCTGCGGTTCGTTGGAAGAAAACGAGCGCGCAGGCTCAACCTGGCCGGGATCGCAGCGGTTTGGAGGCCAGCGATTCATGAGCCACGCCAGCCAGACCGTCCGACAGGCCGAACCGGGAGCGCCGAAGTGCGTGCCGGTGACCTTGGGAAGCCCCCGTTTCCACACCGTCGAGGTCGGAGCCTTTCGGGTCACGGATGCCTGGTTCCCACCCGGGCTCCGCCTCGAACCCCACGTTCACGAGCGAGCCATCCTGGGAGTCATGCTCGAGGGTGGATTCGATGACGTCTTTCCGTCGCGTACCTTCGACTGTCATGCGGGGACCGTGTTCACGGAGCCGAGGGGGGACCGTCACGCGAATCGGATCTTTCGCACTGGCGCGTGCGTGGTCGTGATCCAGCCGGATCCCGAGCGGGCCGATGCGGTCGGCCCGGCCGCCGCCGTCTTCGAGCGAGCGCAGTGTTTCGGTAACGGGCGCATCGCCCTCGCGGCGCGCGCGCTCCGCCGCGAGCTACGGGCGACGGACGAGGCCGCCGTGCTGGCGCGACAGGGACTGATCTACGAGGTGATCGCGGCGACCCGCCGGGACGAGGATCGCGAGTGTCGCCCGGAGACGGCGCCATCCTGGCTGAGAAGGGCGCTCGAGGTCGTCCACGACCGATTCCGCGACCCGCTCCGGATCGAGGACGTGGCGCGGGAGGTCGATCGTCATCCGGCGCACGTGGCGCGCGTCTTTCGGCGTCATCACGACATGACGATCGGGCAAAGCGTCAGGATGCTGCGGCTCGACTGGGCCGCCCGAGAGCTCGCCGGATCCCGAAAGCCGCTGGCAGTGATCGCCATCGAGGCGGGCTACGCCGATCAGAGCCACTTCACGCGGTCGTTCCGCCGGCACACGGGCCATACGCCCGCCGAGTACCGGCGACTCCTTAGCGCTCCGCTTCGCCCGTGATCGCGGGCGCTCCGGGCCGGTGCTGCGGGAGCGCTGAGCTTTGACAAGCCTCGCTCTCTGAGTCAGCCGGGGCGCCTCTTCGACCTGCCGGGACGCGGCGCCAGCCCCAGCTCCGCACGGCCCAGATCGGCGACGATCTCACCGATGTCCTCTGCCTTCCGCCCACGGCGCGAGAGGTTGTCGAACGCCTCGAAGCTGGTCAGCGTGTGCAGCACGTCCAGCGCGCGCACGAGGTCGTCGCCCGCTGGACGCCCGTGCCGCTCCGCGAGCCGGCCGAGCAGGGCGGCGAGCCCCTTCCTCCGTCGCTCGTCCCGGCCGCGGATCCCGCTCGCGAAGTCGGGATCCATGGCGGCCAGGCCGCGCAGACGCCGGAGCAGGATCCGGTCCGAGGCGTAGAACCGGGTCACGACCCCGATGAAGCGGTCCAGTGCGGCGAGCGGGTCAGCTTCCTGAAAGGCATCCGCCAGATCGGTCATCCGGCCCCGCACGGCCAGATCGTCGAACAGCGCCTCCAGGAGCCCGGCTTTGGAGCCGAACTGGTAGTACACGGTCGCCCGGGAGACGTCGGCCTCGCGGGCGACCGTGTCGACGGTGAATTCCGCGTAGCCGTCGCCTTTGAGAAGAGTTCGCGCGGCGTCCAGGATGCGGTCCCGGGTTTTGTCGACGCCCTCCTGACGGCGGCCGAGCCGGTACGGTCGAGGGCTCAAGCGGACCGCGCGGGAGCGGCGACGCCGCGCTCCGTCCGATTCCGGGAGGCGACGGCGGCGAGGCCCCCGAGCGCGGTGAACGCCACGATCGCCGCCAGCGACCCGATCCAGCCCGGCTTGACGGTCATCAGGAAGATGATCCCGACCGCCAGGCCGACCCGGAGCCGATGGGAGAGCCGGAGGGCGGGGTCGACGAGCCGGGCCTTGACTGACTCGTCCAGCTCCACCGATTCGCCGAGCTCAGGACCGATCCGCCGGACCCGCCGTGCCGTCATCACGCCGGCGATCGCCGGGAGCGCGAGCAGGCCGAGCAAGCCGATCGCGATCCACGGGGCGCCGCCCCAGGACACGGCCATCATGTAGATCCCGGTCACGAGGATCGTGAAGAAGGACAACGGATAGAACCGGCGCAGGATCATGAACAGGCCGAGCCAGCCGCGGGCCTCCCTGGCGTTCGTCGCGTGCGGGAGGTTCCGGAGGCACGTCCACTCGATGCCGAGCGCGACGAACATGCCGAGCGCCCCCAGTACATGGAGGAAGAGCGCGATGGAATAGAGCATGTGGATGGCCTCCTCGGGATGCGGTTGGACCAAACGGAAAGTCATACACACTGTATGACTGATTGGCTGGGCTGTCAAACACCGGACGGGGTCGACGCGCTCGACCTACAAGGGCCGTCCCAGAACGAACGGCCCGTAGCCATGGGTCTGAACGACCCAGTAGAGCATCAGCGCGGCCCCCGTCATCGAAAGGTTCTTCATGAACTGGGCGCGCTCGACCCCTTTCTGCATCGGATCGGCGACTGCCCAGAAGTTGTGCATCTTGAAGGCGGCCGGCAGCAGGAAGAACACGATCAGCCAGGTCCCGATCTCCATGTAGACCCCGAGCAGGACGGAGAGCCCGCCGGCCAGGATCATCAGGCCGCTCAGGAGCGTCGCCGCTTTCGGGGCGGGCACCCCCTTCGAGGCGGCATACTGACTCATGGCGTCGGCCTGGGTCAGGTGTCCCAGCCCGGAGAGAAGGAAGATCACCGAGAAGAGGACGCGTCCGATGACGTAGAGCCAGTCCATGCCGGAACCTCCGCGGCCGTGGGTGGGGGAGGGGCTCGCTTCGCGAAAGGTGGTGGGCAGAGGCGAGCATGTCCATGGTTCGGAGCCGTTGCGTGGCACGCTGTATTCGGTTATAATGACGAATAATGACGCAGTTCGGCAATAAAGACGAAGTGTTTCTGGCGCTGATCGGCGACGTCCAAGGCTCCAGACAGGTCGAGCAGCGGGCGCTGCTGCAGCGTGAGCTCGAGCGGACCACCGCGCGCGTGAACCAGGTCCTGGGCCCCGCCCTGGCCGCGCCCCTCACGTTGACGGCCGGCGACGAGATCCAGGGCCTCTTCCGGGACCCGGCGGCGGCCGTGGACGCCGTGGTCGAGGTGGCCGACGCGGTCTTCCCGGCGCGGCTGGTCCACGGCCTCGGTCTGGGACCCCTCGAGACCGACCTGGGCCCGGACCCTGCGCTCCTGGACGGCCCCTGCTTTCACCTGGCCCGCGAGGCCCTGCAGGAGGCCCGCGGGGAGGGGAGCTGGCTGGTCGCCCGGGGCCTCCGGGAGCCGGGAGACGCCGTCGTGAGCGCGTTTTTCCGGCTCCTGGGAGAGCTCCGGTCCAGGTGGACGGAGATCCAGGCCGAGCACGTCCGCCACGCGCGCGGGCGGCCCCAGAAGGAGGTCGCCGAGCGGCTCCGGAAGGCCGAGTCGACGGTCAGCGAGAGCCTCAAGGCGGCCGGGTTCCAGGCGATCCTGGAAGGGGAGCGGGCCCTACGCGTGGCGCTGAACGAGTTCGGCCGAGGTAGCGAAGAGGTGACAAATTCGGTCATGGAGGCGAACCAGGCGTGAGCGCCAGCGGGATCCTCCTGTCCCTTCTGATCGCCGGCCACGTCCTGGCCGACTTCGCCTTCCAGACCCGGGGAATGGTCGAGGGGAAGGGAAGGCTCGGGTGGCTCGCCCTGCACGCGGCGGTGGTCGCGGTCGTCCAGGCGGCGGTCGCGCTTCCCTTCCTCTCTTTTCGGGCCATCCCTTTGATGGTGGGGCTCGCGATTGTCCACGCGGCGATCGACCGCCTGAAGGCCGCCTCGACCCGCCCGTCCGGGCTCGGGCCCTTCCTCGCCGACCAGGCGGCGCATCTCGTGGTCCTGATCGTGGTCTGGATCCTCTGGACGCCGATGCCCACCTGGCCGGCTCCGCTCTATCCCCTCTTCGAAGCCATGGTCGGGCCGTGGTCGGTGGTGGCCGTGCTCGCGGCCGCCTATGCCTTCAACGGGCACGGGGGGGCGGCGATCGTCGCCGCCGTGCTCGACCGCCATCGTCTGGACGAGGTGACCGACGACATCACCGAGGAGGAGCGGTCGCGCGGGCGGACGATCGGGATCCTGGAGCGGGTGATCCTCCTGACGCTCGTGATCGTCGGCCAGTGGGGGGCGCTCGGGTTCGTGATCGCCGCCAAGTCGATCGCCCGCTTCAAGGACCTCGACCAGCGGAACTTCAGCGAGCGCTACCTGATCGGGACCCTGACGAGCGTGGCGGTCGCGATCGCCAGCGGGCTCGCGGTGCGGGGGTTTCTCGGGATGGTCGGGGGGGCGGGGTAACCGGGATCATCGATTACGTGCGGAGATCTCCCGTCCTCTCCGTGTGCGATGCCCGGCGTTGATGCGCCGTTGGGAAGGCTGCTGAGCCTGGGTCTCGCTCACGCCCCGCTCGCGATCCAGTCCGGCAGCTCGCGGATCGACCGGAGCTCCACGTAGGCGAGACCGGCGCGCTCCTCCTCGTCGACCTCCTCGTGGGCCCACGTCGTGTGATAGGGGATATGGACGCCGAGCCCGCCCATGGCCACCACGGGCAGGACGTCCGAGCGGAGCGAGTTCCCGACCATGACGAAGTCCTGGGGCGCGATACCGCGCCGTCGCGCGATCCGCTCGTAGGTCGAGCGGTCCTTCCGGCTCACGATCTCGACCCCGCGGAAGTGCTCCCTGAGGCCCGAGCGCTCGACCTTGCTCTCCTGCTCGAGGAGGTCGCCCTTGGTCACGATCACGAGCTCGTGATGGTCAGCCAGCGCGGCGACCGTCTCGTGGACGCCGTCCAGGAGCTCGATCGGGGCCTGGATCATGGCCCGGCCCAGCTCGACCACCTTCTGGATCTCGACGCCCGTGATCCGGCCTTCGGTCAGCTCGACCGCCGTCTCCACCATCGACAGGATGAACGCCTTGATCCCGTAGCCGAAGTGGGGGAGGTTCCGGACCTCGGCTTCGTAGAGCCGGGCGTCGATCCAGGCCGGGTCGTGGTAGTGGGCAAGGAGGGCCCGGAACTCGGCCTGCGTCTCCCGATAAAGGTCCTCGTTCCGCCACAGGGTGTCGTCGGCGTCGAGGGCGATCACGTCGCGCATGGGCGGAAACATATCGCCCCCGCCGCCGGCTGGCTCGGTCGTAGGCGATCGGCCATATCAGCTATGCACACAACAGTTGCACATCCACACGATCTATGCTAAGATAGCCTACCATGGAGGGCCCATGAAGTCCAGAATCCACATCGTCGTCGATGAGGCCGAGAAGGAGCGCTTTCGTCAGCGGGCCGAGCGGGAGGGGAAGTCGCTCAGCTCCTGGTTGAGAGACGCGGCCCGAGGCCGGTTGGAGAGCGAGCCGGATAAGGTCGCGCTCGACACCGTGGAGAAGTTGATGTCCTTCTTCGCCGAGTGTGACGCCCGACAGGAAGGTGAGGGGCGAGAGCCCGAGTGGAAGGATCATCTTCGGGTCATCGAGTCGTCCATTCGGTCCGGCGCATCCGAGACGTGATCTTCGTCGACACCAACGTCTTCATGTACGCGGTGGGCCGGGATCATCCGCTCAGGAAACCCGCGCGGGATTTCTTCGAGCGGAGTCTCGCGGATCGGACCCCTCTGGTCACCTCGGCGGAGGTTCTTCAGGAGCTTCTGCACGCCTACCTGCCGGTCGGCCGGATCGAGATCCTGGATGCGGCGTTCTTCCTGGCGGAAGAGCGGATGTCTCGGATCTGGTCCGTCGAGCCCGAGGATGTGAAGATGGCACGACTCCTGATCCCCGCGAACCGCGGTCTGAGGCCCCGTGACCTCCTCCATCTGGCCTGCTGCCGGCGCCGTGACGTGACCCGGATCCACACCTACGATCAGGGTCTTGCCGCCGCCCCCCACGCAGGAGGTTGACGCGAGCCCCACCCGCCGGCGGTTGAACGTCCACCGGCCTTCCGCGCGTCCTACCGGGAGACCGCCGCCAGGTCTCCGGCCACACCTCGCCCGAGGGAGCTCATGCGACGCACGCTGCTGCTTCTCCTTCTGACGTTCCTGACGTCCACCTGCGCGAAGGCGCAGGAGAACGATGCCGATACCCCACCCGCATCCGACTCCCCGCAGGCCCCGACCGCCTTCACCCACGTCACCGTCGTCCCGATGGACGAGGAGCGGGCGCTCGAGGACCACACGGTGGTCGTGGACGGGGAGCGGATCGTGGACGTGGGTCCCGCGGGCGAGGTCGAGATCCCGGAAGGCGCCACGGTCGTCGAGGGGACCGGCCGCTGGCTGATCCCCGGCCTGGCCGAGATGCACGGCCACACGCCGCCCCCCGGCGCACCCCGGGAGCACGTCGAGAACGTGCTCTTCCTCTACGTCGCCAACGGCATCACGACCGTGCGCGGCGTCCTGGGGGCTCCCGGGCAGCTCGAGCTCAAGGCCGAGGCCAACTCGGGGTCGATCGTGTCGCCGACCCTGTATCTGGCGGGCCCCAGCTTCAGCGGCAACTCGGTCTCCTCGCCCGCCCAGGCCGCGGAGTTGGTGCGCGAGGAGGCCGAAGCGGGTTGGGACCTCCTCAAGATCCATCCCGGCCTGACGCGGCTCGAGTACGACTCGATCGCGACGGCCGCGAAGGCGGCCGGCATCCGGTTCGTCGGGCACGTGCCCGAAGAGGTCGGCCTTGCCCACGCGCTCGAGATGGGGCAGGAGACGATCGAGCACATGGACGGCTATGTCGAGTACCTGGACGGGGAGGAGGGGCCGGTCGATCCGGCCCGGCTCGCCGAGGCGGTCGAGCGGACGCGCGCGGCGGGCGCCGCGGTCGTCCCGACGATGGCGCTCTGGGAAACCCTCTACGGGATCCATCCACTCGAGACCCTGACCGCCTACTCGGAGCTCGAGTACGTGCCGCGCGACATGGTCGAGGCGTGGACGGAGAACTACCGGGAAGGTCTCGCCGATCCCGAGCTCGACCCCGTGGAGTCGAGGACGGTCATCGAGAACCGGACCCGCATCCTGGCCGCCCTCCACGAGGGTGGGGTGACGGTCCTCATGGGAACCGACTCGCCGCAGGTCTTCAGCGTTCCCGGCTTCTCCCTCCACCGGGAGCTTCCGCGGATGGCGGACGCGGGGATGACCCCGTACGAGATCCTGGTCAGCGGTACGCGGGCGGCGGGCGAGTACTTCGCCAACGAGGACGAGTTCGGCACGATCGCCCCCGGTCAGCGGGCCGATCTGGTGCTGCTCGCGGCCGATCCGCTCCAGGACGTCACCGCCCTGTCGCGCATCGAGGGCGTCATGGTGCGGGGGCGGTGGCATCCCAAGGCGGAGATCGACGCGGGGCTGGCGGCGATCGCCGCGTCCTACCGGTAGCTCGCGTGCAGCGCCTCACGATCCGGATCGGCGCCCTGATCATCGCGCTCGCCTGGACCGCCGTCCCTGCTCCGGGTCAGGAAGTGAGCGCGGCGTCGGTGGCCGAGGGGTACGTCACGGCCGAGGACGGCACGCGGCTCTATTACAGGACGATAGGTGACGGCCCCGAGCAGGTCGTGGTGCCGGTCGGTCTTTTCCTCGAGGATGCACTGCGTCCGCTCGCGAAGGACGGTCGGCGACTCGTGTTCTACGATCCGCGCGGCCGTGGGCGATCGGACTCGCCGGATACCCTGCGCATCTCTCTCGACCACCAGATCTCCGACGTCGAGGCGATCCGTGAGGAACTCGGAATCGAGCGCATGGCGCTGATCGGCTGGTCGGGGCTCGGGATGGAGATGGTCGTGTACGCGATGCGTCATCCGGACCGGGTGACGCGTATCGTCCAGGTCGCCCCGGTCGCCCCGCGGAGCACCCCGCACAACGAGCGCGCCTACGCCGAGCGGGAAAGCCGGATCGACCAGGACGCCCTCGCGCGGCTGGAAGAGAGGAACGCGGCGGGCGAGTTCTCCGAGGATCCCGCCGGCTATTGCCGCGCCCGGGCCGTGATCACGAGGGTCGCCAGCTTCGCCGATCCCGCGAAGGCGGCCGAGGCCCCGGACGTGTGCGGGTACCCGAACGAATGGGCGGACAACCTCGGGCCTCTCTTCCGGGCGCTGATGGGCTCGTTCGGGGATTACGACTGGCGGCCGGAACTCGGCTCGCTGGAGGTGCCGAGACTGGTGATCCACGGCGCCGCCGACGCGTTTCCCGTGGAGGGGAGCCGCGAGTGGGTCGAAGGCCATCCGAACGCCCGGCTGATCGTCCTGGAGGACGCGGGCCACTTCCCGTTCATCGAGCGCCCGGACGCATTCTTTCCGGCCGTCGACTCGTTTCTGGACGGTGAGTGGCCGCCGGAGGCGCAGGACTTATCGTCTGGTGAATGAATCCCCCCTCAGAGCGCAGCCGGCTCAAGCGATATCGCGAGCGGGGCACCGACGACGCCGGCGTCATCGACGCGATCCTCGCCGAGGGGATGGTCTGCCACGTGGGGTTCGCGGTCGACGGGCAGCCGTACGTCATCCCGATGGCGTACGCGCCGTGGGAAGGCGGGCTGCTCCTGCACGGCTCGGTGGGGAGCCGTCTCCTCCGGATCCTCGCCTCGGAAGCGCCGGCCTGCGTGACGGTGACCCTGCTGGATGGTCTCGTGGTCGCGCGGTCGCTCTTCCATTCCTCCCTCAACTACCGTTCGGTCGTGGCGTTCGGCATGGCGCGGCTACTCGAGGACCCGGACGAGAAGGCGCGCGCCCTGGAGGCGCTCGGCGAGCACCTGATTCCGGGCCGGACGGCGGACGCCCGCTCCCCGAGCGAGAAGGAGAGCCTGGCGACGTCGATCGTCCGGTTCGACATCGAGGAGGCGACGGCCAAGGTCCGGACCGGCCCGCCGATCGACGATCCGGAGGACCTCGACCTGCCGATCTGGGCGGGCGTCGTGCCGCTCTCACTGGCGGCGTCCTCCCCCGAGCCCGCGCCCGAGCTCGCGGACGGGATTCAGACGCCTGGGTACGTGGCCCGCTACCGAAGGGGAGGATGACGATCCTCCGGACGGGAATCGTGAAACCGCCTCGCCGCGTGTCCCGTTGGAGCGGCCGTCACCGAAAGGAGAGACGATGAGCACCCTGCGAACATGGTTCCCGCTCGTCCTGACGCTGGCTCTCGCCGCCACCGCCCGCGCACAGGAGGGCACGCTCGACATCCCCGTCGACTACCGGAAGCTCGACAACGGCCTCAAGGTCGTCCTGTCGCCCGACACGACGGCCCCGATCGCCACCGTGGCCGTCTACTACAACATCGGCTTCCGCATCGAGCCGCGGGACCGGACGGGATTCGCGCACCTCTTCGAGCACATGATGTTCCAGGGCTCGCGGAACCTGGGGAAGATGGAGTTCATCAAGCTGGTCCAGTCCAACGGCGGCGTCCTGAACGGCTCGACCCGATTCGACTTCACCAACTACTTCGAGATCGTCCCCGCCCACAAGCTGGAGACCATGCTGTGGGCGGAAGCCGACCGGATGCGCGGCCTCGCGATCACGCAGGAGAACCTCACCAACCAGCAGGGGGTCGTGAAGAACGAGGTCCGGGTCAACGTCCTCAACCGCCCGTACGGCGGGTTCCCCTGGCTCGACATGCCCCAGATCGCCAACAAGAACTGGTACAACGCGCACAACTTCTACGGCGAGCTGGACGACCTGGACGCGGCCACGCTGGCGGATGTGCAGAGCTTCTTCGACACCTACTACGCGCCCAACAACGCCGCGCTGGTGATCGTGGGAGACTTCGAGCCCGAGCAGGCCATGGCGTGGGTCGAGGAGTACTTCGGCGACATCCCGTCGGCCGACGTGCCGGCGCTGCCCGACCTCTCGGAGCCGCGCCAGGAAGAGGAGATCAGGGTCCAGAAGACGGACTCCCTGGCCAACCGCCCGGCCCTGGCGTTCGCGTACCACGTCCCACCCCGGAACACCCCCGAGTGGTACGCGATGGGCTTGCTGGACCTGATCCTCCTGCAGGGGGACGACGCCCTCCTCCACGAGGCCCTTGTTCGTGAGCGCGGCATGACGGGCTCGGTGGACGGGGGCATCAACGTCGGCCTCGGCCACATGCTGAACTACAACGGACCGATGCTGTGGACGGGCTCGCTCTTCCACGATGCGGGCACATCGGCCGACGCGATCCTGTCCGTTGTCGACAGCGTGATCGAGGGCGTACGGGAGGCGCCGCTGGACGAAGCCGCGCTGGAGCGGGCGCGGATCAAGGTCCGGTCGAGGATCTACGACGCCACGGCGGCCTTCTTCGGGTTCGGGCGGGCGGACCTGCTGGCGTCGTTCGCGCTCTTCGACGACGACCCGGGGAGGATCAACCGCCTCGAGGAGGAGTTCGCCAGGGTGACCCCCGAGCTCGTACAGGCCACCGCGCAGGAGTACCTGCGGCCCACGAACCGGTCGGTGCTCGAGATCGTGCCCGGCGCGACGCCGCCGGCCGCGGCGGAGGCGGGCCGATGATCGTCCGCATCCGCGCAGCCCTCCTCCCGGCGCTTGCCGCCGCGAGCGTACTCGCGATCACCCCCGCACGGGCGCAGGACGACAAGGAGACGCCGCCGGAGGGCGGCGAGCCGCGCGACTTCCGGATCCCGGAAACCCGCTCGTTCACGCTGGACAACGGGATGGCGGTCACGCTCGCCCCCTACGGGTGGCTCCCCAAGGCGACGGTCCAGCTCGTCGTCCGCGCCGGTAACGTGAACGAGGCGGCCGACCAGGTGTGGCTCGCCGATCTGACCGGCGACCTGATGATGGAGGGAACGGCGACCCGCTCGGGGAGCCAGATCGCGGAGGACGCGGCACGGATCGGCGGCAGCGTCGACGTCTCGGTCGGACCTGACGAGACGACGGTCGGCGGGGATGCCCTTTCCGAGTACGCGGCCGAGCTCGTGGCGCTGGTGGGCGACATCGCCCGGAACCCCGCCTTCCCGGCCTCGGAGCTCGACCGGCTGACCGCCGACCGCGTACGCCAGCTCTCGATCGCCAGAAGCCAGCCGCAGCAGATCGCGCTCGAGAAGTTCCGCTCCCTCATGTATCCGGATCATCCGTACGGCCGGATCTTCCCGACCGAGGCGATGCTCGAGGGGTACACGATCGAGGACGCGCGGGCGTTCCATGGCGCCAACTGGGGGGCGGCACGGGCGCACCTCTACGTCTCGGGCCGCTTCGACGAGGCGGCGGTCGAGGCCGCCGTGCGCCAGGCGCTCGCGGATTGGATGGCGGGTCCGGCGCCCGCCCTCGATGTCCCGGAGCCGGTCAGCGAGCGCAAGATCGTCCTGATCGACCGGCCGGGCGCCGTCCAGTCGACGATCTACCTGGGGCTTCCGGTCGCCGATCCCTCCGACCCGGACTGGATCGCCCAGGGCGTCACGAACTCCCTGCTGGGGGGCTCGTTCAACTCGCGGATCACGACCAACATCCGGGAGAACAAGGGCTACACGTACTCGCCGTTCAGCCAGGTCTCGGCGCGCTACCGGGACGCCTACTGGGTGGAGGTGGCGGACGTCACGACCGACGTCACCGGGGCCTCGCTCAAGGAGATCTTCTACGAGATCGACCGGCTCCAGTCCGAGCCGCCGTCGGAGGAGGAGCTGCGCGGGATCCAGAACTTCATGGCCGGCACGTTCGTGCTGACCAACTCCTCGCCGTCGGGGATCATCAACGTCCTCAGGTTCCTCGACCTCCACGGCCTGGACCGGAGCTACCTGACCGACTATGTCCAGGACGTCTACGCCGTGACGCCCGAGGAGGTCTCCCGGATCGCCCGAGACTACCTGGACGACGAGAGGATGCTGATCGTAATCGCCGGGGACGAGTCCGTGATCACCGACCAGGTCCGGCCGTACGGCGAGATCGTGGGGGCCGCCACGCCGCCCCTCCGGCGCGAGTAGAGCACGTCACGCTTCTTGCGAGGCCAAGGGGCCATGCAACCGGCGCCCTTCCCGAAGCGACCCCGGACCGCCTCCGAGAGCGGCCAGGCCGGCCTCGCCCTCGTGGCCGTGCTCGGGCTCATCGTGATCGTGGGCTTCGCCGGCTACAAGTACCTGCAGTCGACGGGTGCCCAGCTCTTCGAGAGCAGCGAGTCCATGGACCGGGGCTTGCGCCATCTGACCGGTCTGGAATACATGCATCCCTTCACGCCCCCGGAGGGCGGCACCATCCCCCAGGAGCGGGCCGCGATCTTCGAGGCGGTGACCACGGAGGCGTACGGGGCCATGCAGGGAGACCTGCGTAAGCTCAACGATCTGGACACGGGAAGCGGCGGCGACCGGCCCAGCCTGCGCGCGACCGCCGACGGCATCGGGGCCCTGAGCGGGGTGACCCTTGGGCTCGGCCAGGCCTTGTCAAACCACGACATGGCGCTCAGCGAGTACCTGTGGACGGGACTCCAGCTCCTCCGCGGCGCGGGCCACCTGGGGGAGCTGTGGGGCGCGCAGACCGTGCCCCCGGCCCCGGCGGCCGTTGTGGAGATGGCGGGCCGGCACCGGGCGCTGCTCGACGAGATCCAGGGAGCGACCGCCGACTCCATCGGAGAGGCCACCGTGGGCACGGTCTACTGGATGGGGTGGGGCATGGCTCCCCACAGCCCGAAGGTGTGGGACAGCCCGGCCGTCCAGGCGGCCGCCGCGCTCATCGATTCCCTGAGCGCCCCCGACTCTACAGGATCGGCAGGTAGTACTCCACCTCGTGACGGCTGACCCACGCGCGAGCTTCCGACCAGATGATGCGCTTGTTCCTGAGGAACTGCTCGAACACGTGATCGCCTAGCGTCTCCCGCACCAGGTCGCTCTCCGAGGCGAGCTGGATCGCGTGGCCCAGGTCCTCGGGGAGCGATTCGATGCCGAGCTCCTTCCTCTCCTCCTCGGTCATCTCGTAGATGTTCACGTCTTCGACGGGGTCCGGCGGCTCGAGGCCCTGCTCGATCCCCCTGAGCCCGGCCATCAGCATGCACGCGAAGGCGAGGTAGGGATTGCACGCCGGATCGGGCATCCGGAGCTCGAGCCGTGTCGACTTCTCCTTGCCGGGCTTGATGTTGGGGACCCGGATCAGGGCCGACCGGTTGGCGTTCGCCCACGACAGGTAGATCGGGGCCTCGAATCCGGGGACCAGCCGCTTGTACGAGTTCACCCATTGGTTGGTGATGGCGGCGAACTCGCGGGCATGGGCCAGAAGCCCCGCCATGTACTGCAGAGCCGTTTCCGACAGGTGGAACTCGGCGTCCTTCTCGAAGAAAGCGTTCTTGCTTCCCTCGAAGAGGGACTGGTGGCAGTGCATTCCGCTGCCGTTCACGCCGAAGATGGGCTTGGGCATGAAGGTGGCGTAGAGCCCGCGGTCATAGGCCGTGCGCTTGACGATCGTCCGGTACGTCTGGACGATGTCCGCCATCCTGAGCCCCTCGGCGTAGCGCAGGTCGATCTCGTGCTGGCTCGGGGCCACTTCGTGGTGGCTGTACTCGACGTCGATGCCCATCCGCTCGAGGCGGCCGATCGTCTGCTTCCGGAGGTCGCTCGCCGCGTCCAGCGGCAGGAGGTCGAAGTAGCCGCCGCGATCGATCGGCGTGGGATCGTCGGGAGACGGAAAGTAGAAGTATTCGAGCTCCGGCCCGACGAAGAACGAATACCCCATGTCCGCGGCCTTCTTCAGCGCCCGCCTCAGCACGTACCGCGGGTCCCCGTCGTAGGGCTTCATGTCGGGGGTGAAGACGTCGCAGATGAGCCGCGCGATCTTCCGGCCGTCGGCCTCCCAGGGCAGGATCGCGAAGGTGGAGAGGTCGGGCTTGGCGATCATGTCGCTCTCCTGGATCCGCGTGAAGCCCTCGATCGAGGAGCCATCGAACCCCATGCCTTCGTCGAGCGCGGTCTCGAGCTCGCCGCGGGTGATCGCGAAGCTCTTCAGGAACCCGAGGATGTCGGTGAATTCGAGGAAGATGTACCGGACGTCGTGCTGATCGACCTGCTCGAGGACGTGGGCGCGATCCATGCGGCCTCCGTGGCGCTCAGTCGTTTGGTGGGGCGGCGAGCTCCAAAACAAAAAAGACCGCGATGGAGGCTAGGAACCCTCCACCCCGGTCTTTTGCACCCGGTGGTGTAACCCGGGCCTGGCCCGGGTCTGCGACGCTCGGATCCGACCGATCCCTGGGACCACGGCGGCGGAAACCCTCAGTCGCACTTCCTAACGCGGTCCAACCTAGACGTCGTGCAGGACAAGTCAAGCCACCTGTCCATCATCTGACAGCGAAGGGCAAGCGAGGCGGGGTACGATGGTGGCAGTCAAGAAACCTTGCATCCAGGGAGGGCATTGATGACCGATACCGTCCTCATAGCCATCGTGGTCCTGATCGCGGTCCTCGTTGCCGGCTTCGCCTGGCTCATGCTCGGGCGGCGGCGATCGGCGCGACTCCGCAAGGACTTCGGCACCGAGTACGAGCACGTCGTCATCGAGCGGGGAGATACCAAGGCGGCCGAGAAGGAGCTTCGCGCACGCCAGGAGCGGGTCGAGGACTACGACCTCCATCCGATCCCTGACCGCGAGCGAAGGGGCTTCATCGAGCGCTGGCAGCAGGTCCAGAACCGGTTCGTGGACGCTCCGGCAGTGGCGGTCGCAGACGCCCAGGTTCTGTGCAACGAGGCGATGGAGGCTCGCGGCTATCCCATCGGAGATTTCGAACGCCAGGTGGCGGATGTGTCGGTGGAGAGTCCGGGGGTCGTTTCCCACTATCGGCGGGCGCGGGAGATCGCCGCCGCGGCCAGAAGCGGGGAAGCTTCGACGGAGGATCTCCGCGGCGCGATGAAGCACTACCGGGAGCTCTTCGACTCGCTCCTGCGGGCCGGTGACGGAAACGGACGACATGGCGTCAACACGGGAGGTTAAGAAGCAACGAGGAGCAGATCCACGTCGCGGCACAGGATGACGAGCACTCGCGGTCTGACTCGTCCACCGCGACGGTGGCGGGCCCGGCCTACGATCCTGGTTCGGGCAGCTGGTCCGGCCGCACGTACTGGATCGGGACGAGGAACAGGTCGGAGACGAGGAGCAGCCGGTCGGGCAGCTCGCCGTCGGCCGCCACGTAGCGCGCTGTCCAGTTCAGGATGATCGAGGTTCCGCCGACATCCGTCTCGGCGCGGAACTCCAGCGTGGTGCCATCCCACACGCCGTCCGAGAAGAAGAGCTGGATCACCCGCCCCGTGTGCAGCAAGTCGAAGTGGCCGAGGAACACACCCCCCGCGGGGGTCAGTTCAGCGTCGAACCGCCGGGTTTCGGCGCCGGTCCTGATCAGCGTCGCCCAGTCCCCTTCGATGATGCGCGGGTTGGCTTCGAACCCGGCCCGCGACGGATCGGTGACGGCGTCGCTGCACCCCAGGGCGAGAAGGGCCAGGAGACACGTTCCACGCATCTTCATCTCTACTCCTCTCATAGCGCATGGCTCAGGAAGAAATCGACGATCACGTAGGGTCCGGTGGGCGCGCGCGATCGCTGGGACGCATCCGCCTTCCTTCGCTGAAGGATTCGGGTTTCCGTGGAAAAACGGACTTGTGGCGGGCCCGGTTTACCGCCCGCCGGCCGGCACCCGCGGGTCGGCACCCGCGGATCGGCACCCGCCGGGAAGAAGGGATGGATGGGGAGCGTATATTCGGACGTATGGGAGCGCTCGAGCTGATACGCGCGGCCGAGGCCCGGGAAACGGCGGCAGGCGGCGGTCCGGAGGCGGCCGACGATCCCGGGCTTCTGGACGCCTATTCACGGGCCGTCGTCACCGTCGTCGAGACGGTGGGGCCGGCCGTGGTCGGGGTGCGCGCCGTCGGCCGCCCGGCCGGACGGCGCGAGGGCCGTGGCCGGCCGGAAGGCGGGCAGGGCTCGGGCTTCCTCTTCGCTCCCGACGGGTTCGCGCTGACCAACAGCCACGTCGTCCAGGGGGGCCGCGAGTTCGAGGTCTCGTTCTCGGATGGCCGGACCTCCTCCGCCTCAGTCGTGGGGGATGATCCCGACACGGACGCCGCCGTCCTCAGGGTCGACGGCGACGGCCTTCCGGCCGTCACGCTCGGGAACTCCGCCGGTCTCCGCGTCGGCCAGCTCGTGGTCGCGATCGGCAGCCCGTTCGGCTTCCAGAGCACGGTCACGGCGGGAGTCGTGAGCGCGGTCGGCCGGACGCTGCGATCGGTGACCGGACGCCTGATCGACGAGGTCGTTCAGACTGACGCGGCGCTGAACCCCGGCAACTCCGGCGGCCCTCTGGTCGACTCCCGCGGCGAGGTCGTCGGCATCAATACCGCCGTCATCCTGCCGGCCCAGGGGATCTGCTTCGCGGTCGGGATCAACACGGTGAAGTCGGTCGTCGGCCAGCTCCTGCGCCACGGCCGGGTGCGGCGCGGCTACCTCGGCGTGGCCGGCCAGAACGTGCCGCTCCATGGCGGGTCGGTGCGCCGCCACGAGCTTTCCGCCACCGGGGGCGTCCTCGTCCAGTCGGTGGAGTCGGGCGGCCCGGCCGACCGGGCGGGCCTTCAGGTGGGGGACATCGTGGTCGCCTTCGACGGCGCGCCGGTGGGCGGGATCGACGATCTCCATCGGATCCTGCTCGAAGAGCGGATCGGCCGCCGGGTGGAGGTCACCGTCCTCCGTCACGGCCGGAAGCGGACCCTCGAGGTTACACCCGCGGAGTCGCCCGGCCGGTAGGGGCGGCCAGCGGCCCGGTGGGGAAAAGGCGGCGGGCGGCGCAAAGGTGGCCTGTCCTTTGCTCCTTCGGCCGGGCGACCCTCCGGTTCCCTCCCCTTCGTGGAATTGTGTTAACAAAAGTGGATTCGAGTTCACTTTTGCAAACGGCACCGCGAAGGCAAAGGTCGATCGCAGCCGCCGATCGCATCCGAGGGGGAAAGTGTCGGATAGCCGCCGGTTACCGCTCGACGAGATCCTCGGAACCCGGGCCAACCTCGAGGTCATGCGGGTGCTCCACGTCCAGTTCCACACCCCTCGTCTGATATGGCTCTCCGAGATCGTCGAAGCGACCGGGCTCAGCCGGGCCGGCGTCTGGAAGGCCCTCAACCGGCTCGAGAGCGTGCTCATCATCGAGCCCGTCAACCTGGCCCACGGGCGAACGGTCCCCTACCGGTGGGTGCGGCGGCACCGGCTGTGCCGGGCGCTCTCCCGGCTGTTCGGGGCCGAGGCGGAGGTTCTGTGGCGGCTGCGGATCGCCGGAGAGCGTCCCACTCACGACGCGTTCATCGCTCCCGAGATCCCGCCCGACCTGCCACGCATCTGGTGAGCCCGGGCCGCCGCCCGAGGCTCAGCGCTTCCGCGCCAGCGTCAGCCCGTCCGAGACGGGGAGGAAGCTCAGGTCGATCCGGTCGTCCTCGTGGAGGAGGCGGTTGAGGGCGCGGATCTCCTCGAGCCCGGCGCCCGAGGCCTCGGGATCGGCGACCTCGCCACCCCAGAGTGTGTTGTCGAACAGGATGAGCCCACCCCGGCGGACGAGCGCCAGACATCGGTCGTAGTACCCCCTGTAGCTCTCCTTGTCGGCGTCGACGAAAGCGAAGTCGAACGCATCGGCCTGGCCGTCCGCGAGGAGTGCGTCCAGGGTGTCCAGGGCGGGACCCAGCCGGAGGTCGATTTTCCTCTCGACCCCGCCCTCCTTCCACCACCGCCGGGCGACCTCCGCGAAACCGGCGTCGATCTCGCACGCCACGACCCGGCCGTCGGCCGGCAGGGCCAGCGCCGCCGAGAGCGCCGAATAACCGGTAAAGACGCCCAGCTCGAGCGTCCGGCGGGCGTCGATCAGCCTGATCAGGAAGCGCATGAACTGTCCCTGCTCGGGGCTGATCTGCATCTCGGCCCTGGGGTGGGGCGCCGTCTCGACGCGGAGCCGCCGCAGGACCTCCGGCTCGCGAAGGGAAACGGAAAGCAGGTACTCGTAGAGGTCGTCGGTCAGGGTGAGCGTCCTGCGCGTCATCGGCCCGAAGGTAGGCCGCGCCAGAGGGGCCGTCGACGCCCGGTCGAGGCGCCGTTTCCGGACTGGCGGTCTTGACACGCCGGCCCCGCCGCCGCTATGCTGGAAACGTTTCCAGAAAACGTTTCCAGCCAGGAGTGGGCCAGACCTCTTGCGGAAACCGATCCCCCCCACCGCCTTCCCCCCACGCCCCGTCGTCCCCCGGGGGCTCGTGAACGTCACGATCAAGGACGTGGCGCGCGAGGCGGGCTTCTCGGTCGCCACCGTTTCGCGTGTCCTCAACAACAGCGGTTCCGTCCGCGAGGAAACGCGACGACGGATCGAGGAGGTGGCGGTCCGCCTCCACTACACGCCCAACGTCGCCGCCCGAAGCCTCATCACCCGGAAGACGCTCACGATCGGCGTCCTCCTGCCGGACCTCTACGGGGAGTTCTTCTCCGAGGTGATCCGCGGGATCGACCGCGCCGCGCGAAGCGGGGGCTACCACCTGCTCGTCTCGGGATCCCACAACGACCGGGAGGAGATCGAGGCCGCCGTCCACGCCATGCACGGCCGGGTGGACGGGCTGATCGTGATGTCGCCGGGGCTCGAGCCCCGCGCGATCGTGGCGGGCCTGCCAAGGCGCCTCCCGCTCGTTCTTCTGAACTGCGAGGAGGGGAGCAACGGGGTCGACTCGGTCAACGTCGACAACTACGGCGGGGCGCGAGAGATGGTGCGTCATCTGCTCGGGCTCGGACACCAGCGGGTGGCGATCATCGGCGGGGCGTCCGACAACTACGACGCCCGCGAGCGGCTGCGGGGCTATCGCGATGCGGTCGAGGCCGAGGGCGGTCCGGTCTACCAGGAATTGCTGGTCGAGGGTGATTTCACCGAGTCCTCGGGACACAAGACTGCCCGGAAGCTGCTGGGTCTCGATCCTCGCCCGACCGCCATCTTCGCCGCCAACGACTCGATGGCGATCGGCGCGCTCAGCGCCCTGCGGGAGGCCGGCGTCCTGGTCCCCGAGGACATGGCGGTGGCGGGTTTCGACGACATACCGATCGCGCGCTACCTGAGCCCGCCCCTGTCGTCGGTCCACGTGCCGATCCGGGGGCTGGGCGTGCGGGCGGTCGAGCGGCTCCTGCTGGCGATGACGAACGGAGAAGAGAAGACAAGAGAGGTCCTGCCGACCCGGCTCGTCGTGCGCGAGTCGTGCGGCGGCGGCCTGGTGGCCGCGCGGAAGACGGCCTCCGCGGAAGCGCGGAGAGCCGACGGAGCACACCAACCGGAGGAGGTTGCAAAGACATGAGCAGCGTGAGGCAGGGCTGGGTGCTGGGGCTGCTGGCCGGGGCGCTGGCCCTGGTCGTGACGGCTCCCGGTACGAGTCTGGCCCAGACGAGCACGGGCGCCATCCGCGGCCATGTGCTGGACGAGGACGGACAGCCGCTGACGGCGGCGAGCGTCCAGGCCACGAGCACAGCCTCGAACTATCGACGCGGCATGCTGACCGAGGAAGAGGGATTCTACAACCTGGGCGGCCTGCCCGTCGGGGAATACAACGTGGAATTCTCCCATCCCTCCTACGGGACACAGACCCAGAACGTGCGTGTGCAGATCGGCCAGACGCTCAACATCGACGTGGTCCTGTTCACCGACGCCATCGAGGTCGCGGGGATCGAGGCGGTGATTGCGAGGGAGAGGATCATCGAGCCCGAGACCCCCGAGGTGGCGACCAACATCACCCGCGCCCAGATCGAGAACCTGCCGCTCCTGAATCGTGACTTCCTCGATTTCGCCGCGCTCGCGCCGGGTGTGACCCAGACGAGGAATGGCAACAGCGTCCAGGCGGGAGGCCTCCCGTCGGAGAACATCAACCTCTTCATCGACGGGGCGTCGTTCAAGAACGACGTCCTGCGGGAGGGGATCGTGGGGCAGGACGCCAGCCCCGGCAACCCGTTCCCGCAGAACGCGGTCCAGGAATTCCGGGTGATCACCCAGAACTACAAGGCCGAGTACCAGAAGGCGGCCGGCGCGGTGATCACGGCGACGACGAAATCGGGCACCAACCAGTGGCAAGCGAGCGGTTTCTATTTGGGTCAGAACGAAAGCTTCATCGCCAAGGACGCCTTCCAGGCGTGCGAGGCGCCGGGCCAGGGCGCGGAATGCGTGGAGCAGGATGTCCAGGACGTCGGCCGCCAGCAGTTCGGCGGGAGCTTGGGCGGTCCATTGTCGCAAGACGTGGCTTTCGTGTTCGGCTCCTACGAGGGCAACTACCGCAACATTCCGCAAACCGTCCAGGCAGTGAGCGCCGAGAACCTGGCCATGCTCCCGGCCGACGTGCGCAGCGAGATCGAGCCGATCCAGGGCACGACGTCCAACCAGGAGCTGCGCTCCAACCTCTTCTTCGGAAAGTTCACGGCCCAGCCTGCCGAGAAGCACAGCTTCGAGGCGAGCCTCAACGTCCGGGACGAGTTCGAGGTTCGCGGGTTCGGCGGCTTCGATGCCCGTTCGCGGGCCGAAGACTTCAACAACGAAGTCTACACCGCGATCGGCAAGTGGCAGTACTCGAGCGGCGAGATCCTCAACGAGGCACACGTGGACTGGCAGCGCTTCCATTGGAATCCGGTCCCGCTTGAGGCGGATCAGGTAGGACGGGTCTACGAAACAATCCTGGCGATCGGGGGCCGCTCGACCGAACAGGACTTCAAGCAGACCCGTTTCGAGATCCGGGACGATCTCAGCTACACGCTGCCCAATCACGCGCTCAAGACGGGCGCCTATGTGAGTTGGCTCACCTACGATGTCACAAAGTTCCAGGTGGGCAATCCCGAGTTCAGATTCCGGCAGGCGGAGGGCTTCGAGTTTCCATTTCAAGCGATCATCGGGGCCGGGGATCCCAACATCGAGGACGACAATATCCAGTACGGGCTGTTCGTGCAGGACGACTACAGCCCGACCGACAGGCTTATCCTGAACTTCGGGCTGCGGTGGGACGTCGAGACCAACATGCTGAACAACGACTGGGTGACGCCCGATTCCGTGAGGGAGGAGATCGCCCAGTTCCTGACGCCCGAGCAGCAGGAGGACTACTTCACGGACGGAAATCAACGAGATCCCTTCTATGGCGCGGTCCAGCCCCGGATCGGGTTCACCTACGACCTGACGGGGAGCAAGTCCACGACCCTCTTCGGAGGGTACGGGATCTTCTACGACCGGACGTTCTTCAACGCCGGTCTCGACGAGCGGTTCCGCCTCGGATTCCCGGTGTTCCTGGTCCGGTTCTCAGAGGACGGCTCGCCGGACCCGGCTGGCAACCCGACCGTGGCCTGGGACGACCGCTTCTTCGATCGCGACGAGCTGCTGAATCTGGTGGAGGGGGGAACCCCGGCGGGGAAGCCCGAGATCTTCCTCCTCGAGAACGACACGAAGCCCCCGAGGGCCCAGCAGTGGACGTTCGGGGTCCGGCAGGCGATCGGCGATCTCATGCTGTCCGCCAACTACACCGGTGTCCGTGGGGACAACGTCTTCACCTGGGTATTCGGCAACCGTCGGCCGGACGGCGGCTGCTGCCTGAGCACGGACCGCTTCGGAAACCTGCTTCTTTCCACGGACGACGGGGAGACGTGGTACGACGCGCTTCTGTTCCAGATCGGCAAGCCGTTCGCCGTCGAGGACAACTGGGGAGCGCAGATCTCGTACACACTGGCCGAGGCGGAGGTCAACACGGCCGACCTCTTCACGCTGGACGTGCTCAGCCCGGAGGACTTCTCCCGCTTCCCGTCCAACAACGACATCCGCCACAACCTGACGTTCAACTGGATCCTCGGGATCCCGTGGGACATCCGGTTCAGCGGGATCGCCTCGTTTCGCTCGGCCTTCCCGATCAGCGCGCGGGTCGGCAACGATCCCAACAACAACGGGATCGGAGGCGATGATTTCGTGAACAACGAGACCCGCAACAGCCGGCGTATCGACGATGCCCGATTCTCGGAGGTAGACATCCGGTTCGAGAAGGGTTTCGAGTTCGCGACCGGTCAACGGATCGCCGTGCTGGCAGAAATCTTCAACCTCTTCGATACCGAGAACTATGACGGGTTCAACGAGAGCTTCGGGAACTTCAATCGCGAGACCGGCCTGGTCGAGCCCAATCCTGATTTCGGGAGGCCGAACAGCCTGGCCGACCAGAGCCCCAGCCGCCGCCTGCAGCTCGGCGTGAGGTACGGGCTCTAGGAGGTGATCGGCCGAGTTAGGGGAATCCGCGAGGAGAGCGGGCCTCGGACCGGGGCCCGCTCCGGATGACCGCCGAGGGGAGGGCGGGCCCCGCGGGGTGGGCCACCCGGCCGACACGGCGGTCGGCATGGCGACTGCTCCTCCCGGCGGTCCTGCTGGCGGGAGCCTGCCGCGCCACGCCGCCGCAGGTCGAGGAGCCTCGGCTCCCGGCTGCCGACGAGGCCGCGGCGCGGGCCTTCCTCGACACCCTCCAGCAACGGACCTTCGAGTTCTTCTGGGAGACGACTCCGGCCGGCAACGGGCTCACCCCCGACCGCTGGCCGACCCCGTCCTTCTCCTCGATCGCGGCGATCGGCTTCGCGCTGTCCGCCTATCTGGTGGGCGTCGAGAACGGGTGGATCACGCGCGACGAGGCCGCCGAGCGGACCCTGACCACGCTGCGCTTCTTCTGGCAGGCCCCACAGGGGGACGGGCCCACCGAGGTGACTGGGTACAAGGGGTTCTTCTACCATTTCCTCGACATGGAGACGGGCAACCGCTTCGAGGACGTCGAGCTGTCGACGATCGACACGACGCTCCTCCTGGCGGGGATCCTCTCGGCCCAGGTCTACTTCGACGGCGCGGGAGGGGACGAGCCCGAGATCCGCGCGCTGGCCGACTCCATCTACTTCCGGGTCGACTGGCCGTGGGCGCAGGCCCGGCCGCCCTCGGTGTCGATGGGTTGGCGCCCCGAGCACGGTTTCATCCCGGCCGACTGGAGGGGGTACAACGAGGCCATGATCCTCCTCGTCCTGGCGCTCGGGTCGCCGACCCACCCGATCGGCCCCGGGGCCTGGCACGAGTGGACGAAGACCTACCGGTGGGGGGCGTTCTACGGGGAGGAGCATCTCGGGTTCGCCCCCCTTTTCGGCCAGCAGTACTCGCACGTCTGGATCGACTTTCGCGGCATTCAGGACTCGGTGATGCGGGTCCACGGCATCGACTACTTCGAGAACTCCCGTCGGGCGACGGTTGACCAGCGCGCCTACGCGATCGACAACCCGAACGAGTGGCAGGGATACGGGCCCGACATCTGGGGGCTGACGGCCTGCGACGGGCCGGCCGACACGACCGTGATGGTGGACGGTCGGCCGCGCGAGTTCCACACGTACTGGGCGCGGGGCGCCGGGCCGTTCGAGGTCAAGGACGACGGCACGATCGCGCCGACCGCCGCCGGCGGCTCGATCCCCTTCGCGCCCGAGATCGCGATCCCGGCGCTCATGGAGATGCGGCGCCGGTTCGGCGACCATCTGTACGGGGAATACGGCTTCCGGGACGCCTTCAACCTGACCTTCGACGACGCCGGGATCCCGCCCGAGAAGGGGAGGGTCGTGCCCGGTGTCGGGTGGTTCGACGTCGACTACCTGGGGATCGACCAGGGCCCGATCGTGCTGATGATCGAGAACCACCGCGAGGAGTTCCTGTGGGACCTGATGAAGCGGAGCCCGTACGTGGTGACGGGGCTCTGCCGGGCCGGGTTCCGGGGCGGCTGGCTGGAAGGCCGATGCACGCAGGGTACGTCACCGTGAAGGGCGCCACCGGGCTCCGCGGTCTACCCGCCGTCCTGCTCCTCCTCGCCGGCCTGGCCACGCCGAGGCCGGCGATCGCCCAGGACGCCGCGGTGGCCAGGCGCGACGCCGCGCTCGTCGACTCGCTCATCGGTCTCATGACGCTCGACGAGAAGCTGGGCCAGCTCGCCCAGTACAGCGCGCGGTGGAATCCGGACCTCCGGGCTCCCGAGCCGACACCGGAGCACATGGAGATGGTGCGGGAGGGGAGGATCGGCTCCTTCCTCAGCCACTACGGAGCCGAGGCGCTCCGGGAGCTCCAGCGGATCGCGGTCGAGGAGTCCCGGCTCGGGATCCCGCTCCTCTTCGCCCACGACGTGATCCACGGCTTCCGGACCGTCTTCCCGGTGCCGCTCGCCGAGGCCGCTACCTGGGACCCCGAAGCGGTCGAGCGGGCCGCCCGGGTGTCCGCGGTCGAGGCTACGGCGGCCGGCGTTCACTGGACGTTCGCGCCGATGGTCGATGTCGCGCGTGATCCGCGCTGGGGGCGGATCGTCGAGGGGTCGGGGGAGGACCCGTACCTGGGCTCGGTCATGGCGCGGGCCCGGGTGCGCGGCTTCCAGGGCGAGGGCCTGGCCGACCCGACGACGCTGCTGGCCACGGCCAAGCATTACGTCGCCTACGGGGCGGCCGAGGGCGGCCGCGATTACAACACGGTGGACATCTCCGAGCGCACACTGCACGAGATCTACCTGCCGCCCTTCCGCGCCACGGTCGACGATGGCGTGGGATCGGTCATGGCGGCCTTCAACGAGATCGGCGGCGTTCCGATGCACGCCCACGACGAGCTGATCGACGGGCTCCTGAGGGAGCAGTGGGGGTGGGACGGCGTCCTGGTGAGCGACTACACGGGGGTCCTGGAGCTGATTCGGCATGGCGTGGCGGCCGACTCGGTCGCCGCCGGGATCCTCGCCCTCGAGGCGGGCGTCGACATCGACATGATGAGCGGGATCTACGGTGAGAAGCTGGCAGGCGCCGTCCGGGCGGGGCGGCTGGACGAGGCCGAGGTGGACGAGGCCGTGCGCCGGGTCCTGGCCGCGAAGGCCGCGCTCGGGCTCTTCGAGGACCCCTACCGAGACTCCGACCCGGCGCGCGAGCGGGCGGTCCTCCTCGCCGACGAGCACCGGCGGGCGGCGCGGGAGGTCGCCCGGAAGGCGATCGTCCTCCTCCAGAACGACGGCACGCTCCCCTTCGGCAAGGAGGTCGGCTCGGTCGCCGTGATCGGCCCGCTGGCCGACGACCGGGACGCCCCGCTCGGGCCCTGGGCCGGGGCGGGGCGGGCCGAGGAGGTGGTCACCGTGCTCGAGGGGATCCGATCCGCGCTGCCGGGGGCGACGATCGGGCACGCGAAGGGGGCCGACGTCGCGGCCGACGACACGACCGGGTTCGCCGAAGCCGTTCGTATGGCCCGAGGGGCGGAAGCCGTCGTGCTCGTCCTCGGCGAGAGCCGGCAGTTGAGCGGCGAGGCGGCGAGCCGGCACACGCTCGACCTGCCGGGGGCCCAGCTCGAGCTGGCCCGGCGGGTCCTCGCGGTCGGGAAGCCCACCGCGGTCGTCCTCATGAACGGGCGGCCGCTGGCGATCCCGTGGCTCGCCGAGAACGCGCCGGCGATCCTGGAGACCTGGTTCCTCGGCACCGAGACGGGACCCGCGGTGGCGGACGTCCTGTTCGGCGACGTCAGCCCGGGTGGGAAGCTCCCGGTCACCTTCCCCCGCGCCGTCGGCCAGGTGCCGATCTACTACAACCACAAGAGCACGGGCCGCCCGCCGAGCGAGGAGAAGTACACGTCCAAGTACCTCGAGCTGCCGTCCACGCCGCTCTATCCCTTCGGGCACGGGCAGAGCTACACGACGTTCGAGTACGCGAACGCGCGGATCTCGGCCCCTGCCATGACCGCGCTCGACACGCTGACGGTATCGGTCGATCTCACGAATTCCGGTGACCGCACTGGGGACGAGGTCGTCCAGCTCTACCTGCGGGATCCGGTCCGGAGCGTGACGCCGCCGGTCATGGAGCTGAAGGGATTCGAGCGCGTGACGCTCGCGCCCGGCGAGACCCTGACGGTCTCGTTCCCGGTCACGATGCAGGACCTCACGTTCTACGACGCCGACGGCTGGTGGCGGGTAGAGCCGGGGGCGTTCGTGGCGCTCCTCGGCGGGAGCTCGGCCGAGACCCTCGAGGTCCATTTCGAGGCGACCGAAGGGGCGACCTTCCGGTACGTGGCCGGCGAGCTCCGGCTCGGAACGGAAAGGGAGGCCGATCGATGAGGTCGGGAGCAATGGCGCTCGCCCTTCTCGCCATGCTGTCGGGGCCGGTGCCCGCGCAGGAGCCGGAGCGCCCGCGCAACATCGTCCTCATCCTGAGCGACGATCACCGGTTCGACTTCATGGGGTTCCACGAGCGGGCGCCCGCTTTCCTGGAGACGCCAGGGTTCGACCGGATGGCCGCCGAAGGGGCCCAGCTCGCCAACGCGTTCGTGAACACCGCGGTCTGCTCGCCCAGCCGGGCGTCGATCCTGACCGGGATGTATCCGCACGAGCACGGCGTGGTCGACAACCAGAGCCAGCTCGGTCAGGGGCTGACCCTGTTTCCGGAGATCCTGCAGGACGCGGGGTACACGACCGCGTTCGTGGGCAAATGGCACATGGGCGAGCACACCGACGATCCACAGCCGGGCTTCGACCACTGGGTCAGCTTCCCCGGCCAGGGCATCTACTTCGATCCCGAGCTCAACATCGAGGGCGAGCACCGGAAGGTCGAGGGGTACATCACCGACATCCTGACCGACCAGGCGCTCGCGTGGCTCGACGAGGTGGGCGGAGGGGAGAAACCCTTCCTGCTCTACCTCTCCC
>DASRVA010000173.1:0-11397 GCA_035687745.1 Gemmatimonadota bacterium | reverse complement strand
GTTAAGCTCGTACCAGTTCTGGGCTCGGGCGGGTCCCGCCGCGAGAAGCATCACGATCAGCCCGAGGGCCGCGACCAACGATAGCCGGTACATGGGATCACCCCTTCGCTCAGGTCCGAAGATGGAGGAACGTGTGGCTTTCCTTACCCGGCCGAACGGCGGCGTGTTCCGGCCACAATCTGGACAAATAGTACCACCCGAATCATGAAAAACTGAACTTGTGCAAACAGTAGTAGTCATCAGCACTTAGATCAGGGTCCGAAGAACAGCGAGATGCCCGCCGACAGCTCCAGGTTGTGGGTCGCCTCGGGGTCCTCGTCCCCCTCGCCCACGTCGAACGTCTCCTGCCAGATGATGTTGTCCCGGATCTCGGCCCGGAAAGCCCAGCTCTGCCGGGTGGTCCGGCTGAACAACTTCAGGCCGGCGGCCAACGGCACCAGGACGTCGGTCTCGCTGTCGTCCTCGATCCTCTCCGGCTCGTCGCCGAGCGAGATCGTAGCCGCCCCGACGCCCCCGCCCACGAAGAAATGGAGCCGGTTGGGGGACGGGAACGTGTAGTCCACCTCGGCGCTGTAGAGGAACAGGTTGACGTCCAGGTCCTCGTCCGTCCCCCTCAGATCGATCGAAGCCGCCGGGACCCAGTCGAAGTTGGCCCCGAAGCCCCATCCCGGGGCCGTGTTGTAGAGGAACCGCGCCCCCAGCAGCAGGTCCGTGTCGTCGGCCTCGCCGAGCGAAGCCGCGAAGTCGTCGTCCAGGATCAGCGCGCCCGCGTGGAGGTTCAGCTCGTAGTTGTTGTGGCTGTAGTGGCTGGCCGGGGACTGGGCCGTGGCGGGCCGCGCCGTCAAGACGAGCGCGAGCGCGCCGAGCGCGAAGCCGGCGGTGGTCTTCATGGGTTCCTGCTCCTTCGAAGCGGGTGCGGCATCTGATTTTTCGCGGATCCGATGGGATCGTTCGCGGTGGGGTGAGCCCAAGGTAGGGCCGGAATTTCCGCCGGCGCAAAGGATCTCAACTACGGAGCGGGTCGCGGCATGCGAGAACGCCCGAACGCCGAAGCGTGTATACTTTGACGAGATCCATCTACGAAGAGGAGGATCATTCATGCGTGCCACATCGATCGCCCGCCGGGCCGCCCCTTCGGCAACGTTCGCCCTGGCCTTGACCCTGCTCGCGAGCCCCGCTCCCGCTCAGGATCGGATCGGGCCGGCGCAGGCGATCCGCGTCGTCGAGCTGGTCGACGCGTCGGGCGCCCGTCTCGAGCGGACCGTTCTCGAGCCCATGACGCCGGCCGAGGTCCTGCGCCTCCAGGTCGCGCTCGGTCGGGCCGGTTACGATCCGGGCGTCCGCACGGGACTCGTCGACGCCGAGACCGCGACCGCGCTCCGGCAGTTCCAGCTCGCGCGCGGCCTGGAGGCGTGCGGGTGTCCATCCTACGAGACGATCCTGGCCCTCGGGGTCCCCGTGGATGTGGTCGGCCGGGCCGAGATCCGGCGCGCCGCCGGGGTCCGGACCGCGTCTGGCGATCCGGTCTACGTAGTGGATTCCGGCTTTCTGCCGGCGGGCTTTCTGCCCGGCTTCTTCTTCCACGACGACTTCCGGAAGCGCCGTCACCGTCATCATCCGTTCATCGGCAGCGGCGTGATCGTGGGCGGCGAGCCCGCCCTGGGCGCGGGGCAGCTCCAGCGCGGGATCCCCCGCTCGTCGATCGGGGTCCGCGAGATCCAACCTCCCCCCCGCTCGCGGAGCCGGGGCGCCACCCTCCAGCCCGCCCTTCCGGGCGCGGGCGATGGAGGCGGCCGGCCGCCGCGACCACGTCCCTAGGCGTTCGCTCGGCCGGAATCGGCAGCACGGAATGCGAAGGCCCCCGCCCGCATGGGACGGGGGCCTTCTTCGTGAAGCCTGTCGGTGTGGGGCGGCTAGCCGGTCGTGCCCCGCACCCCGCGCTCGACCTGGTACGGCTGGTAGGTGTCGGCCGGGGCGCAGAGCGGCACGTACGCCTCGGTGTACGGCTGTCTCGCGTCCGAACGGACGTAGACGGGAACGCCGTCGAACTCGCCGATCTGGACGAGCTCGTCCATGGCGATCGTGGTCGGGGAGCCGAACTTCACCCAGTTCCGTCCGTCCACCGAGATCGTCTCGTTGAACCGGTACCAGTCCCGGCCGTCGGCGCAGGCCGCTGCCGGCTCGGGCTCGACGACGACCGGGCAGCCATCGCTGTCGACCTCCTCGCCGAACGGCGTCTCGGGACACTGGTCGCGGTCGTCGGGAACGCCGTCACCGTCCGAATCCACCGGGACCGGGCACCCGAAGCTGTCGACGGCCGTCCCCAGCGGCGTGTTCGGGCACTGGTCGCGGTCGTCGGTGACGCCGTCGCCATCTGTGTCGGCCGGGGGCGGGGGCTCCGAAGGACCGCCGCCGAAGAAGAACGAGATCCCGCCCGACAGCTCCCAGTTGTTCTCGAGCTCGGTCGAATCCTCCTGGGGCTCGGGATCCACGATGTCGATGTCGTCGCGCCAGATCAGGTTGTCGCGCGCGTCGATGCGAATGGCCCAGATCGGGTCCTCCGCATCATTGTGGAATTTGACGCCGAGCCCTACCGGCACGAGGAGATCGGTCGAGCTCCGATCGTCGTCGTCCGGCGGAATGTCGGTGATCGACGTCGAAGCCCCTCCGATTCCGGCCGTTACGAAGAAGTTCGTGATTCCCGCGGAGGGGAACGTGTAATCCAGCCCCAGACTCCACAGGAAAAGGTTCACGTCGAGATCCTCGGACTGCCCTTCAAAGGTGAAGGGAATCTTGTCGGCCAGGATCCAGTCGCCGTTCGCGCCGATCCCGAAGCCATTCGCCCAATGCTTGGCGAGCCGGGCTCCGAAGAGGACGTCGGTGTCGGTGTTGTCCTCGTCGTCGTCGTCGTCGATTCCGAGGTCGTAGGCGAAGGCGCCGCCATGGAGGTTCACCTCCCAGTAGTCGTGCTGGGCCTGCGCGGCGCGCGGCACCAGGAAGGCGACCAAGGCGCTCAACGTGAGTGCCCAAGCGTGTCGCATCGGAAGACTCCTTGTTGTCGGAATGAAGGGGTCCGCGATGGGGCAAGAAGAATATAGACAGTATCGGAGGTACGAGAAACCGGGTCCGTCAGATGGCTGACACTGGACCAGCCTTCGCGGATCATGGCGAGTCGAGGGGCGTGACCCGCTCGGTCTCCGGAAGCGGTCGTTCGCTGCGGAGTCCCAGGACCCCGCCCAGGATCGCGACGCCGCCGGCCACCTGGATCGGCGCAATCCGCTCCGCGAGGAGGACCGCGGCGACGATCACGGTGACGATCGGCTCGAGCGTGCTGAGGATGGCGGCCCGACCCGCCTCCACGCGCTGCAGGCCGACCACGAAGAGCGTGATGGGAAACGCCGTACAGACGATCGAGAGCACGAGCACGAGAACCACCGCCCGGGTCCCTCCCCCGAGTTCCGTCTCGCCTGCCGCGACGGCGACCATCACCAGGATCGCCGCGCTTGCCGTGACGATGACGGCCGCGCTCGCGTGGGCGGGCTCGCGCGCCAGGATCCGTCGGCCGGTCACGATGTACACGGCGAGGGCCGACATCGCGAGCAGGACGAGCAGGATTCCGAGCGGCCGTCCGCCTTCCGGGCTCCCGCCCGCCGTCAGCGCGCAGCCGAGCACGGTCAGGCCGCAGGCAAGGAGCCGCCGGCGGGTGAGCGGCTCCGACAGGAACGCCGCGGCCAGGAGGACGACCGCGACCGGGTAGGCGTAGAAGACCAGCGTGGCCGTGGACGCGGCCACCCACTGGAGCGCGATCGTGAAGAGGAGCGCGTCCATCGAATAGAGCGCGCCCAGCCCGACGAGGCGGGGCACGGAGGCCCGCGAGGGGAGCGGCCGACGTCGGACGGCGAGGAGGAGCCAGACCGCGACCGCCGCGAGGACGAACCGCCAGGCGGCGAGCGGCAGCGGTCGGGCTCCGGCCTCGAGCGCCAGCTTCAGCAGCACCGAGACGAAGCCGTAGCCGACCGCCGAGGCGACGATGGCCAGCGCGCCGATCCGCTCCGATCGCATGGCGCGGGAATCTACGGGTCGCTCTCCTGCGCCGCCCCGCGGCGAGCGCTACCATGTCGCGTCATGGGAGCGATCGTCTCAACGGGTCGTGGCGAGTGGCCGCTCGCCGACACGGTCAAGCCGTATCACCGCCACCTCCTGGCCTGCACGGGCGGCAGGGAGTGGCCGGCCCGGCTCGAGGAGGCCGAGGGGCTTCTCGGACGGATGGCGCGCGACGTTCGGGAGGCGAGCGACGCCGAACGGAGCGGGACCAAGCTGACCGCCACGGACGAGGCCTCGCTGGAGGGCGGGCTCGATCTGCTCGTCTTCCCGGACGCCGTGCGGTACCGGCGCGTGGAGGAGACGAGCTGGGAGGCGATCCTGGAGGCCCACGTGAAGGACGGCAAGGTGTGCGACGCCGTTCCGGCCGTTCCGCTCGCCGGACGCCAGGTCTTCGTCTGCGTCCACGGTCGCCGCGACGAACGGTGCGGGTGCTGGGGGCCGCCCATCGTCGAGGCCCTGCGGGCCGCCTGCCGGGCGGAGGGTGTCGACGTCCCGGTACGGGCGACGAGCCATGTCGGCGGTCACAAGTACGCCGGCAACGTGATCGTGTATCCGGAGGGCGTGTGGTACGGCTACGTGCGACCGGAAGACGCCGGACGGCTCGTCCGCGAGCACCTGGCGGGCGATCGTGTGGTCGAAGACCTCCTGCGCGGACGGATGGAGGCCACGCCGTTAGGTTCGAGCGATCCATGACGGATCCCCTGACCGCGCTCACCGAAGAGGAGCGCCTCTTCGCCGACACCGTCCGGCGGTTCGCCGAGGACCGGATCCGGCCGCGTGTCCAGGCCATGGACGAGGCCGGCCGGCTGGACCCCGAGATCATCCCGCCCTGCTTCGAGCTCGGCCTGATGGGGATCGAGATCCCCGAGGAGCACGGCGGGAGCGGCGGGTCCTTCTTCCTGGCGTGCCTCGCGGTCGAGGAGCTCTCGCGCGTGGATCCGTCGGTCGGTGTCTTCGTCGACGTCCAGAACACGCTCTTCAACAACTGCCTCCTGCGCTGGGGAACACCCGGGCAGATCGCCCGCTATGGCCCGCGCATGGCAACCGACACGGTCGGTGCCTATGCGCTTTCCGAGGCGTCCAGCGGCTCGGACGCGTTCGCGCTCCGGACGCGCGCGGAGAAGGCCGGAGACCGCTATCGCCTGAACGGAGCCAAGCTGTGGATCACGAACGGCGCCGAGGCGGGCGCCTATGTCGTGTTCGCGACCGTCGATCCGGCGGCCGGCTACAAGGGGATCACGGCGTTCCTCGTCGAGCGCGAGTTCCCCGGTTTCAAGGTCGGGAAGAAGGAGGACAAGCTGGGGATCCGGGCATCCTCCACGACCGAGCTCCTGCTGGAGGATTGCGAGGTTCCCGAGGAGAACGTTCTGGGCGCGGCCGGCAAGGGGTATCGGGTGGCGATCGAAACTCTCAACGAGGGTCGGATCGGGATCGGCGCCCAGATGGTCGGCTGCGCGCGCGGCGCCCTCGACGCCGCGCTCGCGTACAGCCGCGAGCGGGAGGCGTTCGGGAAGTCGATCTTCGAGTTCCAGAAGGTGCAGTTCGACCTCGCCCAGATGGCCACCGAGCTCGAGGCGGCGCGGCTCATGGTCCGGAACGCCGCCCGGCTCAAGGACGCCGGGCAGCCGTTCCTCAAGGAGGCGGCCATGGCCAAGCTGTTCTCGTCCCAGGTGGCCGAGCGGGTCACGAGCGCCGCGGTAGAAATCTTCGGGGGCTACGGCTATACCCGCGATTACCCGGTCGAGAAGCTCTATCGCGACGCCAAGATCGGGAAGATCTACGAGGGCACGTCGAACATGCAGCTCGCCACGATCGCCAAGGCGCTCGTCGGGTGAGGCCGACCCTTCGCTCGCGGTCCGGGAACGAACCGCGTATACTCGCTTCATCGTGCAAAAACGTTGGTTCTTCAAGGTTGGACTCGATCGTCACAAGGAGGAATCGCTGTGTCCACGCTCGTGAGCCTGTTCTCGGCCGGACTGATGGCGGTTTCCAACGCTTCCCCGGACACGCTGCAGCTGTACGACGATCTCGGTGACCATCATTACGAGATCTCGACCGAGAATCCCCTCACCCAGCAGTACTTCGACCAGGGCCTCAGGCTGACGTGGGCGTTCAACCACGCCGAGGCGATCCGCGCCTTCGAGGAGGCCGCACGGCTCGATCCGGAGTGCGCCATGTGCTACTGGGGGATCGCCTACGCCTACGGCCCCAACATCAACGCCCCCATGGACTCGACGAGCGGGGTCGCCGCCTGGAACGCGGTCCAGGAGGCGCTCGCCCGGAAGGACCACGCGAGCGACCGCGAGGACGCGTTCATCGACGCCATCGCTGAGCGCTACGCGGAGGTGCCGCCGGTCGAGCGGGCGGCTCTCGACTCGGCCTGGGCCGACGCCGCGACGGCGGTGGCCGAGCGTTATCCGGACGACCTCGAGGCGGCGACGGTGGCGGCCGACGCGAGGATGAACCTGAGCCCCTGGAACTACTGGACGCCGGAGGGCGAGCTACGCCCCGGCCACGACAAGACGCTGGCCATGCTCGAGGGCGCGATCGCGGCCGACTCGACCCATCCGGGCGCGTGCCACCTCTTCATCCACGCCGTCGAGGCGGCCGAGCCCGAGCGCGCCGTGCCGTGCGCCGAGCGACTGGCCGGCCTCATGCCGGGCGCGGGCCACATCGTCCACATGCCGGCCCACATCTACATCCGCGTGGGCCGCTACGACGACGCGATCCAGTCGAACCTGCACGCCGTCCATCAGGATGAGACCTTCATCATGGACACGGGGCCGACCGGGATCTATCCGGCCTTCTACTATCCCCACAACTATCACTTCCTCTCCTTCGCGTCGATGCACGCCGGGCAGGGTGAGCGGGCGCTCGAGACCGCCCGCGAGGCGGCCGCGAAGATGAGCCACGACCTGGCACGCGCGTTCGGCCCCGAGGCGGCCAGGATGCTGGCCCACCCACACCTCACGCTGATCGCCTTCGGACGCTGGGACGAGACGCTGGCCGAGCCGATGCCGCCCGCCGACATCCCGTTCGCGGCCGGCCTAGCCCACTACTCACGGGGCGTCGCGCACGCCGCCCTCGAGCACCCCGACGAGGCACAAGCGGAGCTCGACTCGGTGAGCCGGATCGCGACGGCGTTCACCGAAGGATGGCCCGCGACGGTCATGCAGATCGCCATCCACTCCCTGAGCGGCGACATCGCGTACCGGCAGGGTGACTACGACGGGGCGATCGCCCACTACGAGCAGGCGCGAGATCTCGAGGACAGCCTCCGTTACACCGAGCCTGCGTACTGGAACCGCCCGATCCGGCGCGACCTGGGCGCGGCGCTCCTGGCGGCCGGGCGGCCGGCCGAGGCGGAGAACGCCTTCGCGGAGGACCTGGGCAAGTTCCCCGACAACGGGTGGTCCCTGTTCGGGATCATCCAGGCCTTCGAGGCGCAGGGGAAGGCAGCGGAGGCGGAGGCCGCGCGCGAACGGCTCCGGAACGCCTGGGAGAATGCGGACGTCACGTTGACGGCTTCGCGGTTCTAGGACCTCGCCTAGGGCTCCCGGACCGTGATCGTCGTCACGACGCGGTTGTCGGAGGCGTCGGCGTCGGCTTGATCGGCGGCGGTGACCTCGATCGTGAGCTCGATCGTCGCCGCGACCGTCACGATCGCAGACGCCTCCTGGGCGCCGAGCTCGGCGGTGATCGTGGCCTGACCATCGCCCGAGGCGGTCACCATCCCCGAGCCGTCCACGGCCGCGATCCCCGGGTCGCTGGACCGCCAGACCGCTCCGTCGCCATCGATCCGGTCGCCGTCCTCGTTCGTCAGCTCGAGCTGTCGGCGGGCCCCGATCGCCCCCAGCACGACCGCCTGGGGGGTGACCGCGAGGCCGTCGGTTCGCCCTCCTTCGAACGGGCCGACGCCGTTGCAGGCCGTCGCCAACAGGGTGGCGAGAACGCTGATCCGTGCGCGCATGGAGGTCCTCTCCCCGATCATGGCACTGACTCCGGTGCGAGGACCCGGACAACGATCGTCAGCCTAGCCTCGGCGCCCTCGTCCAGCGATCCGACGCTCCAGAGTCCGGTCGCGGACGAATAGGCTCCCTGGCTCGCGGTCGCCGAGACGAGCTGCAATCGCGGCGGCAGCGGATGGGTCAGCGCGATCCCGCTGGCGTCGTCGGGTCCCTGGTTGCGGACGGTCAGCTCGTAGACGACCTCGCCGCCGAGGACCGGCGATCCGTCGCTTACCACGACCTCGACCTCGAGGTCGGCGCTCCCGGTCGCGAAGGTCACTGTGGCGTCATCGGTGATGGCCGCGCCGTTGACGGTGCCGGTGATGCGTGCCGTGCCCTCCGTGGTCGCAGAGCGTAGGGTCGCTGTATAGCTCCCGTTCCCCACGTCCCGGACCGCGCCCAGCGTGCCGAGCGTGGTCGAGAGCGTTACGTCGTCGCCGCCGGTCGAGAGCGGGAAGCCGCTCGCGTCCCGGAGCTGTACGGTGATCGTCGAGGTGCTGATCCCGTCGGCCGCGATCGTCGTCGGGCTGGCTACGATCGTGCTCAGCGCGGGCGACGCTGCGCCCGACAGGACGGAGAACGACAAGCTCACGACGCCCACCGCGCCGGGCGCCGTGAACCCCAGCCGATAGCCCGTACCCCCGAGATCGATCCGAAGATCGTCGAAGGTGGCGACCCCGTTCTGGAACGGCTCGACCGTGTCCCCATCCAGGTTCGCGCCCGCGGGGCGCGTGGAAAGTGCCGCCGTGACGCTTCCCGTAAAGCCCGTGAGCGTGTTCCCGAGCCCGTCCACCACGCGCACGACGACCGAGGGGGAAATCGGCTGCCCGACCCTCGTGTCCGAGGGCTGGACCTGGATCACCAGGGTGGGGGCGCCGACGAGCGTGAAGTCCACGGTGGCCGTGTCGGCGATCGGCGCGGCGTTTACGGTCCCGCTGATCGTGGCCGTGCCCGACGTGGTCGACGAGGTGAGGTTCGCGGAGTAGGTGCCGTTCCCGTTGTCGGTCACCGGGCCGAGCGTGCCGAGGGTCGTCGACGCCGTGACGCTGGCGCCGCCCGTGGTCAGCGCGTTCCCGAACGGGTCGCGGAGGAGGATCGTGATCGTCGAGGTGCTCGATCCGTCGGCGTCGATCGAGGTGGGATTGGCGGTGATCTCGGACGTGGCCCCGGAAGGCGGCCCGGGGGTGATCTGGAAGGGGGCGCTGGTGTCCTGGGTCAAGGCTCCGGAGCTGGCGCGCAACGTGTAAGTCCCCGCCCGCTGGATCGACAGGTTGTCGAACGTGGCGATCCCGCCCGACGCCGTGCGGGTCGTCGTCCCTGAGAGGCTCCCGTCGCTCGGGCCGCTGGCGATCGCCAGCGTCACCGGGCCGGTGAAGTTCGTGACAAGGTTCCCGACCGCGTCCTCGGCGCGCACCGTGATCGACGGAGTGATCGTGGCGCCGGCGGCCTCCGTGGTCGGCTGCTGGTCGAAATCCAGCTGGGTAGCCGGAAGCGCGGTGAAGGCGACGGTGGCCGTGTCGGTGATGCTCTCGCCGTTCACGGTCCCGCTCACGGTGGCCATGCCCACCGTGGTCGACGAGGTCAGGATCGCCGCGTAGCTCCCGTTTCCGTTGTCGGTCACCGCGCCCAGGGTGCCGAGGCTCGTCGACAGGGCGACGGTTGCGCCGCCCGACGTCAGGTCGTTCCCGAACTCGTCCCGGAGCTGGACGGTGATCGTCGAGGTGCTGGTCCCGTTGGCGGGAATCGAGGTCGGGCTCGCGGTGATCTGGGAGGTGGCGCCCGAAGGCGGGCCGGGGGAGATCTGGAACGATGCGCTCGTGGCCGGCGCGAGCTCCGGGCTCGAGGTCGCCTGGAGCGTGTACGTCCCCGCCTCGTCGATGGTGAGCCCCGAGAACGAGACGGAGCCCGAGAGCGTGAGCCGGGTGGTCGTGCCTTCCAGCTCGCCCGGCCCCGAGGCCACGCTGACCGTGATGTTTCCGATGTAGAAGGCGGGCATCCCCATGGCATCCACGGCGCGGACCGTGAACGGCGCGATCGTCTGCCCGGCCCCGGTGCTCGTCGGCTCCGTGACGAACTGGAGCGCCACCTCCTGGGCCGCGAGATCCGAGGCGAGGGGAGGAGCGAGCGGTGTGGCGAGGGCCGCGAAGAGGCCTGCTGCGACGAGGATCCCCCGCCCCGGGGGACGGGTAGTCGGGGGGTTCATGATGATGGGAAATATGGGGGCTCGGAGGTGACGATGCACGCCGGATCCGGTCGAAACGACGACGTAGGGCCTCTTCCGACCACGTCCGGTGTGCCCGTGGACGGCGCTCGATTGCTCCGCCTACGGCAGGCAGGTACACTGGCCGGCGCATGATTCGCCGTCCGGCCCTCCTCTTCGCGACGGCGCTGGCGGTTCTCTCGATCCGCCCGGAGCCGTCCTCCGCCCAGACCGGGTGGGAGCTCAACGTCCACGGCGCGACCCTTCTCGATGACCTGTTCCCGGAGAGCGGGGGCTCCATCCAGGCCGGGGCGCGGCTCGTCCACACGACGCCGTGGCGGCTCACCGTGGGCGGCAACTTCGACTGGGTGCGAACGCAGGAGGTCGCGCTCGGAGGAACCGCCGACGTGTCGGCCGATCTCCTGCTCTTCAGCGGAGAGATCGGCTACGCGGCCCCGGTGTCGCCGCGGACGGATCTGATGCTGGCCGCCGGGGCCGGCACGGCCTCGGTCCGCCTCTACGACGTCCCCCCCGGGGCCTCGCTCCTCGAGGAGAGCTCCGGGCTTCTGATCCCGGTCGGGGTCGGGGTCCGCTTCCGCAACCGCCCCGAGGGCGCCACCTGGGCGGTCCGCGCCGACGTGAGGGACCAGGTCATCTTCCTGGACGTGGTGGACCCGGCGAGCGGGGACGTCGACCCGGAGCCGCGGCACAACTGGGAGCTATCGGCCGGGCTCTCGCTCCTGTTCGGGGGGCGGCGAGCGGCCGTCCAGCCTGTCGTGGACGAGCGTCCCGCGGCTCCCCCGCCCGGACCACCACCCGCCGAGCCCCGGGAGCGACCGGAGCGGGAGGACGCCGATCAGGACGGAGTCCCGGACCGGCTGGACCGCTGCGTCCGGACTCCGACCCAGCTCGCCGTCGGGCCGACGGGGTGCCCGATCGACATGGATCGGGACGGCAATCCGGATCCGCGCGCGGGGCAGGCACCGGTCCGGCCGCCGGCCGCGGAGCCGGACGTCCGTGAAGAGACCCCGCCGCCACGTCCTCGACCGGAGGCCGTCGACGCCGATCGGGACGGCGTGCCGGAGG
>DASRVA010000172.1:0-6232 GCA_035687745.1 Gemmatimonadota bacterium | reverse complement strand
AAGAGTTCCGGTTAGACCACCCCCGAAAGTTAACCGAAAGCCGCCAGGAGGACCATCCACCGCGGAGCCAGCGCGGCGGACCGGCCACGGACCGGCAGCTATATCCGGCCCATTTAGCCGTTCCTTGGCTGTCCGCGTAAGTCGTTGTCTGATTTGATGGTGGGCGGCAGAGGACTCGAACCTCTGACCTCCTGCATGTCAAGCAGGCACTCTAACCAGCTGAGCTAGCCGCCCACGATGGGATGGACCAAAAAAGTAGCCGGCGTGCGGACGCCGGACAAGCAGCCGGGATTCCGCGGTCGCGCGTCACGGACCCTGCCCGCGCCAACCCTGGCCCGGGCTCCGACACCGAAGGAAATGCCCGATCGGGGAGCGGCGTATAACCTGGGGCATCGCATACACGCGGATGCTCCCGCGCCATGACCCGGCGCAATCACGCAGACCGAAAGGGCGAGAACGATGAACAGGGTGGCCATCGTAGCCGGCGCGCGGACGCCTTTCGTCAAGTCCGGGAAGGACTTCGCGAGGCTGGGCCCGCTCGCGCTGGCGAAGCACGCGGTTCAGGGCCTCCTGGGGCGGCACGACGTCGATCCGGGTGGGCTCGACGCGATCGCGTTCGGGGTTGTCGTGCCGGAGCCGGGAAAGCCCAACCTCGCCCGCGAGATCGTGCTCGAGACGGGGCTGCCCAGGAGCATCGAGGCGCAGACGATCTCCTCCTACTGCATCACGGGCCTGAGAACGATCACCGCCATCGCCGAGGGGATCGCCGCCGGCCGGCTCGAAGCCGGAATCGCCGGCGGGGTCGAATGGTTGTCGGGCGCCGACCCCTCGACCTTCCAGGAGCCGAGCACGGGCCTCACCATGGGCCAGCACATGGAGCTCACCCGGAAGGAATGGGACCTTCCTCGCGACCGGCAGGACGAGATCGCGCTCGCGAGCCACCGGAACGCGGTCGAGGCACGCCAGGTGCTGGCCGGAGAGATCGTCCCGCTGGAAGGCGTTTCCCGGGACAGCGGCCCCCGGGATGACACCTCGCTCGAGGCGCTCGCCGGACTCAAGCCCGTCTTCGATCCCGAAGGGACGATCACGGCCGGGAACGCTTCGCCGGTGACCGATGGCGCTTCGGCGGTCCTCCTCATGAGCGAGGATCGGGCGAAAGCCGAAGGCCGGGAGCCCCTGGCCTACGTCCGCGCGATGGACTACGCCGCGATCGACCCCGCCGAGGGGCTCCTCATGGCCCCGGCCATCACCGTCCCGCGGATCCTGGAGCACACGGGGCTCAGGCTCCAGGACATCGACCTGATCGAGATCCACGAGGCTTTCGCCGCCCAGGTCCTGGCCAACGTCCTCGCCTGGGAGAAGGGGTGGAAGGGCGAGCCCACGGGCCCGATCGACTGGGAGAGGGTCAATGTCCGCGGGAGCTCGATCGCGATCGGTCATCCCTGGGCTGCGACCGGCGGCCGGATCGTGACGACCCTCGCCAACGAGATGGTCCGACAGGGCGCCGAGCACGGGCTCGTCTCGATCTGCGCCGCCGGGGCGATGGCGGGGGCCTTCGTTCTCGAACGGGCCTGACCCGGTCCTCCTGCCCGCCCCTGCGCCTCTATGGCACCCGACCGTCGCGACAAAGCGTTCGCCCGCCCGTGGATTGACAGGCCCGAGGAAATGAGTAAGAATCGCCAATTCGCCCCGGTCGCAGCTCTGCGGCCGGACCTTCGCTAGACCCTCCGGCCGGAGATTCTTCCCATGTCCACCCGGGACGTCCACGCCCCCGGTGAAATCCGGCAGCGCGATAGATGGGGCACCCGCATCGGGCTGATCCTCGCCATGGCCGGCAACGCCGTCGGCCTCGGCAACTTCCTGCGCTTCCCCGTCCAGGCGGCCGAGAACGGTGGCGGCGCCTTCATGATCCCGTACTTCATCTCGCTCGTCCTGCTCGGGATCCCGCTCATGTGGGTCGAGTGGTCGATCGGCCGCTACGGCGGCGCCCGGGGCCACGGCTCGACGCCGGGCATCCTGAGCGCGATGTGGGGGCACCCGATCGCCAAGTACCTCGGCGCCCTCGGCATCTTCATGCCCTTGATCGTGATGATCTACTACACGTACGTCGAATCCTGGTCGCTGGGCTATTCGGTCCTGTCGCTCACGGGTGCCCTCGGGGAGCCGCAGGGGATCGAGGAGATGAGCGGCTTCCTGCGTGCCTACCAGGGCGCCGAGCTGCATGCCGCGGGAATGTTCGGAAACGTGGACATGGGGGCGTTCGTCTTCCCCGCCACCGCCTACGGCTTCTTCCTGGTCACCATGGCCGCCAACCTGTACTTCCTGTACCGTGGCGTGAAGGGCGGGATCGAGAAGGTGGCGCTGTGGGCCCTGCCGGTCCTGTTCCTCTTCGCGGCCATTCTCGCGGTCCGGGTGCTCCTCCTGGGTACCCCCGATCCCTCCGTCCCCGAGAACTCGGTCCTGAACGGCCTGGCGTTCGTCTGGAACCCCAACATCTCCGCGCTGGGCAATCCGGCGGTCTGGCTCGCGGCCGCCGGGCAGATCTTCTTCACGCTCTCGCTGGGCATGGGGTCCATCCACTGCTACGCCTCGTACGTCCGGGAGCACGAGGACATCGCGCTCTCGGGCCTCTCGACCGCCGCCACCAACGAGACGGCCGAGGTGATCCTCGGGGGGACCATCGCGATCCCTGCGGCCGTCGCCTTCTTCGGCGTCGCGGCGACGACCCAGCTCGCAGCCGCGGGAGGATTCAACCTGGGGTTCGTGACCCTGCCCGTGATCTTCCAGCAGATCCCGGGCGGGAGCCTCTTCGGGGCGATGTGGTTCTTCCTCCTCTTCATCGCCGGCATCACCTCGTCGCTCGCCATGGGCCAGGTGGTGGTTGCCTTCCTTGAGGACGAATTCCGGATGCCCCGGAGTCGGGCGGTTGTCATCCTCGGGATCGTGGTCTTCGTCTGCTGCCAGCCTGTCGTCCTCTTCATCGAGCACGGCTACCTCGACGAGCTCGACTTCTGGGCCGGCACGTTCGGGCTGTTCGTCTTCGGCGCGATCGAGATCGTCATCTTCTCGTGGGTGTTCGGCATCCGGCGCGGATGGGAGGAGATCAACCGCGGCGCCGACATCCGGGTCCCGCGGATCTTCCGGTTCGTCCTCGCCTGGGTGACGCCGGTCCTGATGATCGGAATCTTCATCGCCTGGACGCTCCAGAACGCCGTCGACACGGCGCTTATGGAGGGGGTCGAGGCGACCTCGCGGCCGTTCGTGCTGGGCGCCCGCGTGTTCATGCTTGCGGCGCTGATCGCGCTTCTGGCGTTGATCAGGAGTGCATGGCGCCGCCACGGACCGGTCGCGGGAGGCACCGTATGACGATCGGCGGCTGGATCATGCTCGTGCTGGCGTGGGGCTTCATTCTCGGCCTCACGACCTGGTGCCTGGCGCGGGTCCTCGAGGGCGGCACGCGCTATGACGAAGAGGAGCCGCCGGTCGTCCCGACGGCCTGAGCCCGCGCCCCTCAGCCCCTCCCGCCCGCGATCCCGGCGGACTCCGGCGCGCCCTTCAGTCGCAGCATCGCAAGGACGCCGGCCAGCGGGCCCGGCGCGAGAAGCGCGAACGCCCATCCCCAGCCGGCGACGTCTCGCACGAGCGGCACAAGCCACAGCGTGGCCACCGTGAGCGTGAAGCCGATCGCGAGCTGGAGGGTGAGCGCGGTTCCGACGTAGCGCTGATCGGCGATCTCGGTCACCATGGTCGAGAACTGGGCCGAGTCGGCCACGACCGCGAATCCCCAGACGAGCCCGACCCCCAGGACCAGCCACGGCGAGGCATCGACCAGCCAGCCGATCGAGAGCGCGCACGCTCCCGAGACCATCATCGAAGCCGCTGTCGTCCGGGTCCGGCCCCAGCGGTCTCCCAGGATCCCGCCCGCCAGACAGCCCAGAGCGCCGATCCCGATCACGGCGAAGGCGGCAAAGGCCGCCCAGCGGCCGGTGCCGGCTCCGGCGCCGTGGCCGGCCAGAACGGTCCCGAAGAACACCGCGAACCAGCCCCACATCGCGTAGAGCTCCCACATGTGCCCGAAGTAGCCGAGGGTCGCCAGGCGCACCCCGCGGTTGGCGAACACGTGACCCGCCTGGCGCGGGTCGAACTGGGCCCTCGGGAACGGGAAGGGCCCCTCGCGGCCGGCCAGCTCGGCCAGCGCTCCGCCGACGACGGTGAGGACGGATGTCGTCACGATCACGAGGTGCCAGTCGAGACCGCCCAGCCCGTTCACGAAGTGGGGCATCGCCGAGCCCAGCGTGAGAGCCCCGACCAGGATGCCGAGGGCCACGCCGCGGCCGCGCCGGAACCAGGTCGACATGGACTTGAGGGCCGGCGGGTAGACCCCGGCCAGGAAGAACCCGGTCGCGAGCCGGAGCAGGACCGCGGTTCCCCAGCCGCCCGCATGGAGGAGGAGCATGTTGGCGGCCGCCGCGCCGATCGCGCCGAAGAGGATGAGCCGCCGCGGGGGCAGGACGTCGGCGAGGGTCAGCGAGACCGAGACGAGCGCGCCCGCGACGAAGCCGATCTGGACCGCGATCGTGAGCCACGCGCCGGTCGAGGCGGAGAGGGACCACTGCCCGGCGAGCTCGGGCAGGACGGCGGTCGCCGAGAACCAGGTCGTCATCCCGAGCAACGCCGCAAGGGCGAGGATGCCGAGCGCCGTCCAGCGACCCTCCGGGTCCGCCGCCGCTCGCACGCCTTCCGGACCCGTTTCGACCGATTCCGGCACCGCCGCAACGTAGCGCCGGGGAGAGGCCGCGTCAGCCGGATCCGGCGTGGCGAGCCCCTTCGGGGACGCTACCCTCGCGAGCGGCCGGGCCGCGAACCCGCCTAGACCTCGTGCCCCCGGCCGTTCGCGAAATGGCGGACGAAGTTCTCGAGCACGCGGACCGCCAGGGGGGCGTCTTCGACCGTCGCCGGTCGCTCCAGCAGGTGCCGCCGCCGGTCCACGAAGTCCTCGGCGATCGCCCGGCCGACCTCGGGATGGAACTGGACCGTCCGGCAGGACCCGCCGACGGCCAGCGCCTGGCACGTGCTGTGGTCGTTGCGGGCGAGAAGCACCGCCCCGGGAGGCGGGGCGACGACCTGGTCCTCGTGGGTCGTCTGGACGAGGAACCGGTTCGGGAACCCCTCGAACAGGGGATCGGTCCGACCTTCGTCGGTGAGCTCGACCTCGACGGTCCCGATCTCCCAGCCGGCGGGGTGCCGCTCGACCCGCCCGCCCAGCGCCGCCGCCACCGCCTGGTGGCCGTAGCAGACGCCGAGGAGCGGCACCTCGCGCTCGACCGCTTCCCTGATCCACACGAGCAGGTCGTCGACCCGCTCGTCCGCGTCCAGCACCGAGCTCCGCGCTCCGGTCACGATCCACGCATCGGCCTCGTCCAGATCGGGCAGGCGTCCGTCGGGACCATGGACGCGCGTGCGGGCCGGCTCGAGCTCGCGCACGAACCACGCGTCGTAGTCGCCGAACCGGACGATCATGTCGGCGAAGGTCGAGCCCGGCTTCAGGATTCCGATCGTGGGCGTCATCCTTCTCCCGGCTCCCGACCCGCGCCCGCACCCGCTGGCTCCCGCGCCAGCCGGAGCTGACCGCACGCCCCCTCGACGTCGATCCCCCGGCTCCGCCGGACGGTCACCGTCCGTCCGCTCTCCCGCGCCAGCGCGTCCCGGAGAGCCGCCGTCTCATGCGGCTTCGGGCGCCGGTAGGGGGCGCCGGGAATCGGGTTGTACCGCATCAGGTTGATCTGGACGGGGAGGCCCTTGGCGACGTGCGCGAGAGCGGCCACGTCCTCGGGACGGTCGTTGACCCCCGGCAGATGAATGACCTCGAACGTGAACCGCTTGCCGGTCGCCTCCGCCCAGAGCCGGCACGCGGCCAGCACCTCGCGCAGCGGATGACGCCGGTTCAGGGGCACGATCGCATCCCGGACCTCGTCGATCGCCGCGTGGAGCGAGACCGCCAGGCGGACCTGCGGATAGCGTTCCCCGAGCTCCACGATCCGCTCGGGCACCCCGACCGTGGATACGGTGATCCGCCGGGCACCGACTTTCAGCCCATCTGGGTCCATGAGGACGTCCAGCGCGACCGTCAGGTTCTCCCAGTTGAGGAGCGGCTCCCCCATCCCCATGAAGACCACGTTCGCGCCGTGGTCCTCCTCGCCTCGTCGGCCTAGAAGCCGGCGCGCCTGGTCCA
>DASRVA010000171.1:0-25386 GCA_035687745.1 Gemmatimonadota bacterium | reverse complement strand
CGCGTGTCGGCGGCGTGCTCGACGTCGAGCGTCCGGTGGACCTCGAAGTAGTCGGTGGCCGGCGAGCCCTCGACACCGTAATGCTCCTCCAGGCCGCGGATCTTCTCGGCGGCCACCACCGGGACCATGGACTCGTATGCGTAAAGTGCCGCCAGCCCGCGGACGACCGGTCCCTCGCCGACGGCCGAGCGGAAGCCGGCGATGGCGCTGGCCGTCTCGGGCCAGACCTCGCCGGCGTTGAGCTCCTGATCATCACAGCCGACCGCCTCGGCGAAGCGCCGCCAGAGCGCGGGATGGTTCTCCGCCCCCTCCTCCTCGTCGCGCAGGTTCTCGAGCAGGATCTGGCGGGTCTCGAAGTCCTCGCAGCGGCTATGGAGCGCGGAGATGTAGGTCGGGAAGGCGCTCACGTGCCGGTAGTACTGGGCGGCGTAATCCCGAAGCGCCGCGGCGGTCAGGGTACCGTCCTGCCACGCCCGGTAGAACGGGTGCTTGAGGAGATGCCTCTCGGAGATCAGGGCGTCGATCGAGGTGAGCGGGAAGCTGGACATGCACGTCTCCGGATTGGGGTCCAAGGAAGGAAATCGGCCTGAAGATAACGTGGAAGGTCAGCCCGGACCCGCGTCAGGCGGCTCGGCCTCGAGCGAGGCCCGGAGCGCGGAGCGGAACGCCTTCTGGAGGAACGGGTCCCAGCGCGCGTACTCCGGGTGGATCGCGCGACAGGTGTCGTCCAGGTCGAGCCCCTCGGCCAGTTTCTGGCGCGCCCGGTCCAGCGTGGCCTGGTCGAGGTGGACGACCTGGGGATCGCTCTCGTAGGTGACCGAGACCGGGCCGCGGCGAAAGCGCCGGAGGGGGCGGCCGGACCGCAGTGCGCCCTCGGCCAGGGCCGGGTCCGTGGGCAGGCCGCCGGTCGGGTCCTCCTCGATTTCATACGGCAGGCCGCTCCGCACCGAGAGGTTCACCCCGGCCGCGCGGAGGAGGAAGTAGACGACCGCCGCGCAGACGGCGACGATGGCGAGCACGATCGCCCACCCCGCCAGCTCCATCATCGTGCCCCGAAGGGCGCTTCGTACAGCCTCGAGAACGAACTCCGCCAGCTCGCTCACGGCCGGAGCTCGACCTCCGTCACCCGGCCGACCCCGACCTCGACCGCCCGGTAGACCCGACGTCCGCTGATCTCGACCCCCAGGACATACCGTCCAGGTCGCACGTCGCCGATCACGAAGTGCTCGCCGAACACCGGGTCCGGGTGCGCCTTGTCCTCGTAGGTCTCGGCGAAGCTGAAGGGGGTCTCCCGCGGCTCGTGCTTGGTCACGCCGTAGATCCGGGCGCCAGGAACCGGATTCCCCGCAGCGTCCAGGACCCGGCCGGCGATCACCCCTGTCTCCGGCATGGGCTCGATCCAGAGAAGCGGGTTCACCGTGTACGGGGGAAACCGCTGCTCGGGATCCACGACCGCGGCCACGTCGTCGGTGGGGGTCACGTGGATCTCCAGGTGGAGGTGGTCGTTGGTGGCCCGTCCCGTCGAACCAACATGGGCGATCAGCTCGCCGCGGCCAACCCGATCCCCTTCCGCGACGGCCAGGTCGGCGTTGTGGTAGTACGTCGACCACACGTATCGATCGTCGAGCCGCTGGTCGTGCAGGATGGCGACCGTGTTGGAGCCCGCCTCGGCGGGTCCGGCGAACGCCACGACACCGTCCCCGATCGCGTGGACCGGCGTGCCTTCGGGATTGTTGAACTCGACGCCCTGGTGCTGCTGGAAGTTTCCGCCCATCGTCGAGCCGTAGGAGTAGGTCTGGTCCACCAGCCGGTTCCCCTCGAAGGGGGCGATCGGCCGATCGAACCAGAAGTGGTCGCGCGTTCCCGGCCTCGCCACGGGCTCGCCGGGGTCAGCGAACTCCCGGAACCGTGCCCTCCATGCCGCGAGGGCGTGGCCGAGCGCGCTGTTGGGTGTGCCGTCCCCGAAGCCGGCCTGGCGACCGGAAACGGGCATGGCGAGCATGGGCCCTGTCGCTGGGGCCCAGGTCCGTCCCCCGTCCAGGCTCTCGTCATATCCGGCGAGACTCATGACTCGCACGGTGGGGGAGCTGGCTCCCTGGACCACCTCGAGATCGAGGAGATACCGGCTCCGGAGGCCCTGGGCCTCGGTGACGTCCCGCCACGTCTTGCCCTGGTTGGGCGAGATCCGGAGACCGTCGGCGGTGGCGACGAGCACGGTGTCGCCGGCGACCGCGATCCCGTGAGGCGCCACATACAGCCAGCGGGGTCCGAGCTCGTCGAAGGTCCAGTTGCGCCAGGTCCGGCCGCCGTCCCGCGAGACGCCCCAGCCGTTTCCGATCGTGCCGTACCACACCTCGTCGGCGGACCCGAACGCGATCGCGTTCACGAAGTCCCACGAGATGTCGGTCGAGTCGCGACTCCTGAAGTTCTCCCATTCGCGCCCCGTGCCGTCCCGGGTCACGTAGATCCCCTGGCCGTAGGTACCGACCCAGAGCGACCCGTCCGGCCCCTCGGCCACGGCCAGGACATGGGTTCCCCAGCCGGTCGAGTCGGGGAGCGGGGATTCGGAAGCCGGCATGGCCTCCTCCTGGGCCAGAGCGGACGACGGGGCCGGCGCGCCCAGCGCGAACGCGGCCAGCGGACCCACCAACGTGAGCGGGCTAGAAATCCTCAAGGTACCGTACCTCCCCCTGCGGGCCGATCAGGGCCACTCGGACCCAGTTGGGCGGCGCGTCGAAGTCGAACTTCTCGAGCTCGTAGGCGGTGTGCTCGTCCATGAGGCGGAACGCGCGTCCCGCCCTTTCGGTCCGCCAGAACTCGACCGTGTCGAGCGCCAGCGGCTCGTCGGGAGCGACCGCGAAGATCTGGACCGGACGGTGGACCCGCCGCATGGCTCGCTCGGCGAGGGTCCGGCGGGCTGCCTCGGCGCGGCCCTCGGCGGTCTGGACCGGAACCTCGGTCGAAGGGACGGCGTCGGGGGCCGGGTCACCGGTCGCCGGGCCGGCGCCGTCCCCACCGCATGCCTCCCGGAGCGCCGCCAGCTCGTTGTAGAGGTAGACGTCCTTGAGCGCCTTCCGCTCCAGCGACCCGTGGCGGATCGTCATCACCCGCTGGAGACGCTTCAGGATGCTGCGGCCCTCGGCGGCCGCGGCGTACGAGGCGTTCAGCGGCAGCACGAACAGCAGGTCGCACTTCTCGATCCCCGTCCCGAAGGCGATCGGGAGGTTGTCGATCGTGCCACCGTCCTCGAACAGCTCGTCGCCGATCCTCGCGTACTCGAAGAGGGGCGGGATGTCCATCGAGGCGAACAGGGCCTGCTCCAAGTCGTCCAGCGTGCGTGCCGTCCGCCAGCGGTCGGGGGGCACGAGCGGCCGGCGGCTTCCGGTGAAGTTGTCGATCCCCTCGCTGTCCCGGCGGTTGGTCGAGAACTCGAGGTGCGCGCGCTCGACATTGGTGCGGGTGAGGTAGAAGCGCAGGGCATCCGGCGCGTCCGGGGCGGAGAGATGGTGGAGGAGCCGCTCGCGCGAGCCCGGGTCGTCGACGAAGAGCCTGCGGAAGGCGGTCCGCCAGGGATCCGCCGAGAGGACGTAGTTGCGCCATGCCGGGACGTAATAGGTGGGCGCCACGATCTCGGAGAGGTCGACCCGGTGCCACCACTCCGACAGGGTCCCCGGCTCGCCGTCGGCCACCCGCCCGGCCAGCCAGAAGCAGGCGTTCCACGCCCCGATCGACGAAGCGGCGATCATGCGGACCGAGCCGAGCGCGCCGCGCTCCTCGAGGAACCGGTGGAGTGCTCGGAGGGAGCCGGCCTGATACGCCCCCTTGGCCCCGCCACCGGCCAGGATCACGCCGATCCGGGCGTAGCGGCCGAGCGGCCGGGCGGCCCGGGGAGGCGGCGCCGACGTTGTCGTGCCGGACTGGAACCAGGCGACGGGCCGCGGCGGGATGACGCGGTAGGCGGCGGTACCGATCCAAAGGGCGAGGAGCGCGCCCAAAGCGGCCAGCGCGAGCGTCAGGAGGGCCGCGATCACCGTTCCGAGGTTGAGGCCGTCCCAGAGGGCGGCGGGCACGGGCCACGGGACGGCCGATAGACGGGGGACCAGGCGGTCGGCCAGCCACGGGAAGGGGACCATCAGCCAGGCCAGGAAGGCGAGCGCCGTCGGGCCGCTGAAGCGCGGCGAGAGGCGGAGCAGGAGCCCCTGGTAGGCCATACCGGATGTCATGCGTCGAACTGTACCGACCGTGGGGAGGGCGCTAGCTTGCGGTGGGCCGCGCCCCGGGCCGGATCGCCCGAAGCGCGCGGATCGTCATCCGGAGACCGCTTCGCGGAAGACAAGGAGGGACGTATGGGAATCCTCGCGTGGATCGTGCTGGGGCTCATCGCCGGCGCGCTGGCCAAGCTGATCATGCCGGGCGACCAGCGGGGCGGCTGCATCATGACCACCCTCCTGGGCGTGGCCGGGGCGCTGCTCGGTGGCTTCATCGGGCAGGCGCTCGGGTACGGAGGCGTGGAGACCTTCTCGCTGGGGAGCCTGCTGTGGGCCATACTCGGGGCGCTCCTGCTGCTGCTGATCTTCGGCTTCCTCTTCAAGAAACGATAGGCTCAGTCCGACCCCGAGGGGACCCGGCCGCTTGCCGGTCTCCCCGCCGCCCCGGCGAGCAGCGCCCGGCCGACCGCCGCGTTCGAGAGGATCCCGGTGAGGTCCTCGGCGCCGGGGCCGACCGCGAACAGAGGCACGAGCTCGAGGGAATGGCCATCGGTCACGTACCGGGCGTGGGGGATGTCGGCGGAGTCGGCGACGACGGCCAGGCCGCCGGTCTCGTGATCGCCGGTCACGACGACGAGCGTGTCCGGACGGCGCGAGCGGTAGTCGAGGGCCACCCGGATGGCCTCGTCGAAAGCCCGCATCTCGGCCTGGATCGTGGCCAGCGGGGCGTTGTCGTGGGCGCGGTGGTCGGTATGCTCGCTCTCGACCAGCAGGAAGAAGCCTTCGGGGTCCCGGTCGAGGATCTCGAGGGCGACCCGGGTCATCTCGGCGAGCGAGGGCTCGCGACGGCTTGGATCGACCACCCTGTCGATGTCGAAGAGCCCGAGCAGGCGCGGCACGACGTCGGTGTCCACGGCCGCCAGCCCGGCCGCGTCGGTGACGACCGGATACCGCTCCCGGATGGGCAGGCTGTCGAACCATTCGAGCCCATCCCCCATCAGGACCTCGATGTCCTGATCCAGCATCTGGCGCGCGATCTCGGCCCAGTCGCTGCGGTTCGGGACGTGGGCCGCGAAGGCCGCGGGGGTCGCGTCGAGCAGATAGGTCGTGGTCACGAGCCCGGTCGCGCGACCGTGTTCCTCGGCGACTTCCAGCACGGTCCGCCGGGGCTCGAGGTCGGCGTCGACGCCGATTCCGCCGTAGATGGTTCGCTCACCGATGGCGTAGGCGGTGGCGGTCGATGCGCTCTCCACGCTCCGGGCGGTGACGTTCCCCGGATCCACGAGCGCGACCGCGGGGAAAGCGGCGACCGGAAGGCTGTCGCCCGCCACCAGGGCGGCCGTCCAGTGGGCGACGCCCGCCCCGTCGGCGACGAGGAGGATGGTGCGGGTGATCGCGGACGGGGCCGTGGGCTCCTGGGCCCGTTCGCCGTTTCCGCAGGCGACCGAGACGAGGAGGAGGAGGCGGGTCGGGTGCGAGCGGATCCACATCGGCGGCCCATGTTAGCATCACCGCGTGGGGGCGTCCCCCGGCGGATTTCGACGGCGACCCCCGGCGGAGCCCGCTCGGGGACCGAGGGTCGACGCGCGTGAACGAGGCGCTCGATCCGGGTCGGGACCGGCCGGGAAGGGCCGCGGAGGATGAGCCGGGCCGTCCCGACCTGACGCGCTTCTTCGAGCTCTTCTCGGGACCGGTCGACGTCCGCTCGATCACGCTCACCGGCATCCTCGTCCTGCTCGTCTTCTACACCCTCTACTTCGCGCGCGACTTCCTCCTCCCGGTCGTCCTGGCATTCCTGCTGACCTTCCTCCTCGCCCCGGTCGTGCGGGGGCTCCACCGGATCCGGGTGCCGGAGACGATCGGCGCCGCGCTCGTCATCCTCGCGGTCCTGAGCGGGGTCGTCTACGGGGTCTACTCGCTCTCGGGGCCGGCCGGGGACTGGGTCGAGCGGGCGCCCCAGGGGCTCCGCCGGATCGAGCGCAGGGTCCGCGACCTGCAGCGCCCCGTAGCGGAGGTACGCGAGGCCGCCGAGGAGGTTCAGGAGCAGGTCGAGGAGATGGCCGGCCAGGGTCGGCAGAGAAGTCCCACCGAGGTCCAGGTCGAGGGGCAGACGCTGACCGGCGTGGTCCTCACCCAGACCCAGGCGTTCCTGGCGGGAGCGGTCGTCACGATCATCCTCCTCTACTTCCTGCTCGCGTCGGGGGACCTGTTCCTCAGAAAGCTGGTGCGCGTCCTGCCGCGGCTCAGCGACAAGAAGGCCGCCATCGAGATCGCGCGCGACATGGAGGACCACATCTCGAAGTACCTGGTCACCGTGACGCTGATCAACGTCGGGCTCGGGATCGCTGTCGGAGCGGCAATGCGGCTGGCGGGCATGCCGAACCCGGTGCTGTGGGGGGTGGCCGCCGCGGTCGCGAACTTCGTGCCGTATCTGGGCCCCGTGATCACGCTGGGGATGATCGCGCTGGTATCGCTCCTCACCTTCGAGGATCTGGGCAGGGCGCTCGTGGCGCCGGCGCTGTACCTCGGCCTGAACGCCGTGGAGGGGTACATCGTGACGCCGATGCTTCTCGGTCGGCGGCTCCTCCTGAACCCGGTCGTGATCTTCATGGGGATCATCTTCTGGGGCTGGCTGTGGGGAATCCCCGGGGCGCTCCTCGCGGTTCCGATCATGGCTACCTTCAAGATCTTCTGCGATCACATCGGACCGCTGTCGCCGATCGGGGAGTTCCTGGGGCGGTGATGGTCGACGCGGCCGAGATCCGCGAGAGGTGGCGGGCCGCCGCTCCGGGATGGGGCGTGCACGGGGCCCTGGTGCGCGAGATGACCGAGCCCGTCTCGGCGGCCATGGTGGAGCTGGGGGCTCCTGCGGGGGACGAGCGGTGGCTGGACGTGGCGGGAGGGGTCGGCGACCCCGCCCATCACGTAGCCGCCGCGCTCGACTCCGATGGTCTCGTCGTTGTCACCGATCTCGTCGTGGAGATGGTTCTCACCGCACGGCGGGTGATCCTCGAGGCGGATTCTGTACCCCGGATCGCTGCGGTGGCCGCCGCGGCCGAGGCGATGCCGTTCGTGGGTTCGTTCGACGGCCTCACGTGCCGCTTCGGGGCCATGTTCTTCGCCGAGCCCCCGCGCGCCCTGACCGGCCTCCGGGCCACCCTCGCGCCCGGTGGGAGGGGGGTCTTCGCCGTCTGGGCCGAGCGGGAGCGGAACCCGTTCTTCCAGGAGGTGAACGAAGCCGTCCGTGAGATGTTCCCCGATGCTCCGGTGCCCGCGCCCGACGATCCACACGGGTTCCGGTACGCCGAGGAGGGGGCCTTCGCAAGGCTCCTGGTCGAAAGCGGATGGGAGGAGGTCGAAGAGCGGCGGTTTCCCTTCCTCATGAGGTCGAGCCTCACGCCGGATCGCTTCTGGGATCACCTGACGGGGCTGAGCGTCGAGCTCGCGGAGCTCGAGAAGAAGCTCCCCCCGGATCGTGCTCAGCTTCTCCGGAAGGACGTGGAGGCGCGGGTGGCCCGGTACGCCGACCGGGGCCGGCTCCGATTTCCCGCCGAGGCCCGGCTGGTACGGGCGCGGGCGATGCCAGCGTCCGCCGCGGACGTTCCGCGCTAGGCGTCCCGGCGCACCAGGCCCGGACCGACCGTCCGGGCCACGACCCATCCCAGCCCGGCCAGCCAGACGGCGTACGCCACGACCCGGACGGGGTGGAGCGCGATCGTCGTCACGAGGGGCCCCGAGAGGCCGAACGCGTGCTGGAGGAGCGTGCGCGTGACCTGCTCGGCGGTGAACCATCCCCAGAGGACCATCGACCAGTACATGCCGAGCAGCTTCCAGCGGGGCATCCGGGCGGCGGGCGGGAGGTGCCGCGTGTTCATGATCGCGATCACGCCGGACATGCAGACCATCGAGGTGATCGTGAAGGGGCCGGCGATGAGGACCAGGAAGTCCGGCTGGAGCCCGCCCAGGCTCTCCCCGGCCAGCCACGAGAGAAGGACCACGCCCATGCTGGAGAGGGCGAAGAGGGTGAGCAGGATGAGGAAGGTCCGCTTGAGCGTGAGCGTCCTCCGCCGGCGCCCGACCCGCTCGTAGAGGATGTCGCCCGTGATCCGGGTGACGATGTCCACGATCCCCACCTGGGTCGAGAACAGGACCAGGGCTCCTCCCAGCAGGAACGCGATCTCGAGCCAGGGGCCGGCCCGGGCGCGGAGGATCTCCGCCTGCTCCAGCACCATGCCGGTCAGGTTGCCGGCCAGGTCGGCGCGGCCGGTCCCCACCGTCTCGGCAACGAGCAGGGTCGTGATCACCACGCTGAACAGGATCAGGATGACGAACGTCACGAACAGCTCGCGCTCGGCCAGCGCCATCCAGCGCCCGAACCGGACCCGCGCGACCGGGTCCTCCGTCGAGAACGCGAACCCGCGCTCGCTGACCGGCTCGTTCTCGCCGCGGATGCCGGCGATCCGTCCCTGGTAGGCCCCCATCCCGAATCCCTTGTCGCGGATCCACAGGGACTGGGCGAGGAGCAGGGTCCCTCCCGAGCCCGCGTAGGCGACGGCGATGAGGAGGGTCGGGAACTGGTCTCCCGAGAAGAGCGCCCGCGGCGCCTGGCCGACTGAAGCCGCCCCGCGCGCCAGCTCGGCGAGGTCTCCAGGGAGGACGCCCACCGCCACCAGCGCGAGGAAGAGGAGCGGAAAGAAGACGATCACGAGCGCGATCTCGAACTTCTCGAGCGCGTTGTAGACGACGCGCGAGATCGCGAGAGCGCACCAGATCGAGGCGAGCATGACCAGGGCCAGCGGCTGCCAGTCCGGGAGCACGACCCGGCCCGCCAGGGCGTTCACGCTGTTCCTCGTGAAGTCGGCCGACTCGGCGGCCCATCCCGGCCAGAAGAAGGAGACCAGCGTGGCGGCCAGGAAGAACCACGGCCAGAACGGGCGCTTCGTGAGGCGGGCCATCCCGTTGAACACCGACTCCCCGGTCGCGATCGTCCAGCGCTCGATCTCGCCGATCACGACGAACTGGGTGAGAAGCCCGACCCAGAAGAGCCACCAGATCGAGAACCCGTTGACGGCGATCAGGTTCGGCCACAGGAGGAACTCGCCCGCGCCGAGCCCGACGCCCAGCGCGATGACCGACGGTCCGACCACGTGGCGCAGGCGTGGCACCCGCGGGACGTCGTCCATTCGATGGTAGGGCGGCCCCGAGCCGGGATCGGGGAAATCGGAGGTCCGCGGTGCGTCGGGGAGGCTCTCCGTGTCGACCGGTCGGTAGATGCCCTGCCGGTACGCCCGGCCCTCCTCGGGCGAGCTCTGGATGTCGGGGTCACGGGCCACGGCGGCGCTCAACCCTAACCGTCGCCGCGGACGGCGCGCAACCGGGGCGCCGTTTATCCCCAGTCCGCCGCACGATTCTTGCTACGCGCCGGTCATGACCTTGGATGCCTGACGCTGGCCCGGCCGAGGCAATGAGCATCTCCGCCCCCGACACATCACGGCGATGGGCGTGGGTCGCCCTGGCCCTCCTGGCGCTCTTCGTGGCCGTCGCCACCTGGTCGCGTTGGAATCCCGACGGTGGCGGGGAGGATCTCGCCGCGGCGGAAGGGGCGGTCGTGTGGGGCGGGGCGGGTGAGGCGGGTCCAGACGTAAGCTCCGGTACCAGGCTCGCCGTTCCCGTCGAGGTCGACACCGTGCGGCGGGGGACCCTCGTGATCCGGGTGTCGGCCACCGGACAGACCGAGGCCTCCCATCGGGCGGCCGTGTCCGCGCCGGGGGCAGGGCGGATCTCCTCCATCCTGGTGGAGGAGAGCGACCGGGTCGGTGGCGGTCAGGTCGTCGCCCGGCTGGACGCACGCGAGGCCCTGTTGGCGGTTCGACAGGCGGAAGCAGGGCTCGCCGAAGCAGAGGCCCGCTACCGCGAGATGACGCTCTTCGACGATCGGATCGAGGACCCGGCAGTCCGCCGGGAAAGGGCGAAGGCGGCACGTGCCAGAAGCGGGCTGGACAGGGCTGAAGCCGCCGTCAGCCGTGCGCGCCTGGATCTGGGCAACACCGCGCTGGCGGCCCCCTTCTCCGGCCGGATCGCGAACGTGCTCGTCGGCCCCGGCGAGATCGTGGCGGCCGGGGAGGATCTCCTCACGGTGGTCGACCTGTCTCCGATCCTGGTCGAGGTCCAGATCGTCGAAAGCGAGCTCCGCTGGCTGCGCGAAGGGAGTAGAGCCGAGGTCCGGCTCCCCGCGCTACCGGACACGGTGCTCCGGGGGCGGATCCGATCGATCAACCCGGTCGTCGATCCGGCGACCCGTTCGGCCCGTGTCACCGTCGTCCTCGCCAATCCGGAAGGACGCATCCTGCCTGGAATGTTCGCCGAGGTGAGGCTCGAGGGTCGCTCGTTCGAGGACCGGATCCTCGTCATCGAGGAGGCGATCGTCGACCGGGACGGCCGAACGGTGGTGTTCGTGTTCGAGCCCTTTCAGGACGGCCCTCCGGGAGAGGGGTCCGCCAGGTGGGTCTACGTGACGAGCGGGCTCTCCAACGATCGTTTCGTGGAGCTGGTCGAGGGAGAGGGCACGGAGATCCCCGGACCGGGCACGCTAGTCGTCACCGCGGGAAACTACACGCTGATCCACGACGCGCGGGTGCGGATCGCTGGACGTGGCTCCGATCGGGGAGGGACCCCTTGATCCGCGCGCTCGTCCTTGCGTGTCTGCTCCCGGCATGGGCGGAGGGCGCGTGGGCCCAGGAGACTCTTTCGCTGACCGACGCGCTGGCGCTGGCCGAGCGCCACCACCCGGAGCTGACCCGAGCGAGGAGCGGCGTCGCGGCGGCCGGCGCCGGGCAACGAACCGCCCGGGCGGCCTTCCTTCCAGGCGTCCAAGCCTCGACGTCCTTCGACGTCGCACGGGTCCGGCGCTTCACGACGACCGATGTCTTCGGTAATCCGGCCGAGCGCGAGGAGGCGGTCGAAACGACCTGGCGTGGGGCGAGCCAGGGCATCTTCGTTGATTGGACGATCTTCGATGGCGGGAAGACTCTGGCGGGCGCGCGTGCGGCGGGCGCCCGCCACCGGGCGGCGGAAGCCGCCCTCGGGGCCGCCTGGAGCGGGGTTCGCACGGAGGTCGCGCGCGCGTACTTCCACCTCCTCGAGCGGGAGCGGACGCTCGACGTCGAGCGGGCGATCCTGGAAGCCCGACGGCGGGACATCGAGACCACCCGGCGGCTGTTCCCGATCGTCGCCGCGGATCTGATCGACGTCCTGGGAGCCAGGATCGTGGCGCGGCGGCAGGAGGTGGCCGTGGCGAGCGCGGAGGAAGCGGCCCTGTCGGCCGGGCTCGAGCTCGCGCGGGCGGTGGGGGCCTGGATCGACCCGGAAGCCCGGCTCGGGGCTCCTTTCGAGCCTTTCGATCCCGATTCCCTGGACATGGAGGCCCTGGTCCGGGAGGCGCTCTCCGCCCATCCGGAGATCCGGAGGCTGGCGGCCCAGCTCGACGCGGCGAGGGCCGAGTCGTGGGACGACGGCTGGCTCGCCTATCTCCCCGGGGTGGCGGCCAGCGCGACCTATCTGCGGAGCGAGTTCGGCGGATCCGCCCGGCCCTTCTTCGAACTCGATCCTCGCGATACCGCGGCCTCCTTCGGCCTGAGGGTCACGTTGCCGCTTTTCGATCGCTTCACCCGGTACGCCGAGCACGCCCGGGCGAAGGCGGCCGTCGCCGAAGCCGGTGCCGCACTCCAGGCACGGAGGCTCGAGGCTGAAACCGGGATTCGCGCCCGCTTTCACGACCTCCGCTCGGCATGGAAAAGCCTCGACATCGAGGTGGAGACGGCGGCGATGGCCCGCGAGCGGGCCGATCTCGCGCGCGCGAAGTACGAGGTCGGGGCGATCGACTTCACGCGGCTCCAGCAGGTCCTGGACGGCGCGACGGAGGCCGAGCGGACGCTCGTCCAGCGTCGATTCGAGTACTACCGGGCGCTGGTCGAGCTGGAGCGCGCCGTGGGCCGGCCGGTCGCGCTGCCGGAGGGGTGAGCCTTCCCTCGATCGCGGTCCGGCGGCCGGTCGCGGTCGCGATGTTCGTCCTGGCCACTGCCGTCATCGGCACGGTCAGCGTGCTCCGGATGCCGGTCTCCCTCCTTCCCGACGTGGCGTATCCGAGGCTCGTCGTCTGGACGGTCATCCCCGAGGTCGGTCCGGCCGAAGTCGAACGGTACGTGACCGAGCCGGTCGAGGCGGCGCTCTCGGCGGTTCCCGGCATCACCGCGATCGAAAGCGTCTCGTCCGAGGGCCAGTCGACCGTCAGCGTGCGCTTTCCGTGGGGAACCGACATGGAGTTCGCCCGGCTTCATGTCCGGGAGCGGCTCGACAACCTGGCCGTGACCCTCCCCCAGGGGGCCGAGCGGCCCGTCATTCTCCGTACCGACCCGGGCGCCGAGCCGATCCTGATCGCCGGCGCTACCGCGAGCGGGTCCGCCGGCACCGGCCCCATTGCGGGGCGGCCTGCGATCGACATGCGCGAGGTCGAACGGCTCGCCGAGACCGTGTTCCGACGCCGTCTCGAGCAGCTGGACGGCGTCGGTCGCGTAGCGGTCGTGGGCGGGACCGAGCGGGAGATCCGGGTCGAGGTCGATCCCGCCCGTCTCGAGGCGCACGGCCTGTCGGTCGAGGACGTGGCGGTCGCCCTCGAGTCGGCCAACGCCTCGGCTCCCGGGGGCACGATCCGTCGCGGACGCCACCGCTACGCGCTCCGTGCGCTCGGCGAGTTCGTCTCGCTCGAGGACGTAGAGCGGGTCGTGGCCTCACGAGGTTCGGGTGGGGCCACGGTGCGGGTGGCCGACGTGGCCACGGTCGCCGATACGGTGACGGAACGGGACGGTGCGGTGTACCTGAACGGCCGGCCTGCGATCGGGCTCGTGATCTACAAGGAAAGCGGCGCAAACACGGTGTCGGCGACCCGGCAGGTCGAGTCGACGTTCGCCGAGATCGAGAGACACCATCCGGCGATCGAGCTCGCCACGGTGACGAGCCAGGCCGGGTTCATCACGGCGGCGATCGGGAACGTCGTGTGGTCGCTCGTCCTGGGCGGACTCCTCGCCTGTCTCATCCTCTTCCCCTTTCTCGGGGATCTGCGCTGGCCGGGTGTCCTCGGGCTCGCGATCCCGATCTCGGTGGTCGGGGCGTTCATCCTTCTCCACTTGAGCGGGGTGGCGCTCGACATCATGAGCCTGGGCGGGCTCGCCCTCGGGGTCGGGATGCTGGTGGACGGATCGATCGTGGTCCTGGAGAACGTATTCCGACACCGCGAGGATGGGGCTGCTCCGGAGGTGGCCGCCGTCCGGGGCGCCGAAGAGGTGCAGGGGGCGATCGTCGCCTCTACGCTCACCACGATCGCCGTCTTCGGGCCGATCGTGTTCGTCGAGGGGCTGGCCGGGGCACTCCTGGGGGAGTTCGCCCTGGCGGTGGCGTTCTCGATGCTGGGGTCGCTCGTGGTCGCGTTGACCGTCCTGCCCGTCCTGGCCGCGCGTCTGGAAAGCCGGGACCCGGCCCCGCCGGGAACGAGGCGCGCCGGCCGCTGGCTCGTCTCTTTCCACCGTGGCTTCGGGCGAGTCGCCTCCGCCTACGAGCGCCTCCTCTCCCGGGCCCTCGACCGTCCGCGCCGGGTTTTCGCTTGGACGGGAGGGGCCCTGGGAGCGGCGATCGCGATCGCGCTCTTCCTGCCCCGCGACATCCTGCCCGACGTCGACCAGCGATCCTTCACGGCCCGGCTCGCCATGGATGCCGGGACGCCGCTCGAGAGGACGGAGACGCTGGCGCTCGAGCTGGACCGCTGGCTCCGCCGTCAACCCGAGGTCGAGGCGGTCCAGACCCGGACAGGTCGGGCCTCGGCGACGGAGGTGGGCGAGACGGGCGAGCGCGGTCTGAACACCGCCGTCCTCGACGTCCGGTTGGAAAACGCAGGATCGTCGACCGGCACGGTCATGGAACGGCTGCGCGGGGCGTTCGAGCATTTGCCTGCCGGATCGCTGGGGCTCGAGGCGGGCAGGGCGACCGAGCTCGGGACGGTCATGGGAACGGCCGAGGCGGATCTGGCGGTCGAAATCCGGGGCTCCGATCTGGAGGCTCTCCGTCGAGTGGCGCGGGAGGTGACGGGGCGGCTCTCCCGGCTTCCTCTCGCGGCCGTGGTCGGCTCCGAGGTCGAGGCGGGTCATCCCGAGATCCGGATCGCGCTCGATCGGGACGCGGTCGCCCGTCATGGGCTCGAGGTCCGAACCGTTGTGGCCGCCCTGATCGACCGGACACGCGGCAGGATGGCCACCCGGTTCGTGGACTTCGACCGCCACGTTCCGGTCGTGGTCCGGGTGGACGATGAGGAGCGCCGCGACCTGGACCGGATCCTGGCCGGCGTGGTCGAGGGGGTTCCGCTCGGGCTCCTGCTGGAGGTCGACAGGGCTACGGGGCCGACCGCGATTCGTCGTGAGGGACAGGAGCGGATCGTGCGGGTGCCGGTCGACCTGGTGGCAGGCGAGCTCGGGGGGGCGATCGGCGCCGTCCGAAGCGCGGTTGCGGGGGTGGATCTGCCGGAGGGCGTCCGGCTCCAGATCGGCGGCGGGAGCACCGAGCTCGGGCGGAGCTTCCGAGAGCTGGGGCTCGCGTTGCTGCTCGCACTCTTCCTGATCTATATGATCCTGGCCGCCCAATTCGATTCGCTCGTCCTGCCGGTGGTCGTCCTGCTCGCCGTGCCGCTCGCGCTGATCGGCGCGATCCTTCTCCTCGCCCTCACGGGATACGGGCTCGACACGATGAGCCTGATCGGGATCGTGGTCCTGACCGGGATCGCGGTCAACAACGCGATCGTGATGGTCGATTTCATCGTCCGGTCACGGGCGGGCGGGATGTCGCTTCGGCTGGCGATCGAAGAGGCGGGTCGCGCGCGTTTGCGGCCCATCCTGATGACGTCGTCGACGACGATCCTGGGGCTCCTCCCGATGGCGCTCGGTCTGGGGAGCGGCGCCGAACTCCGTGCGCCGCTTGCGGTGGCGGTAATCGGCGGGATGGTCACCTCGACGGTGCTGGTTCTCCTGGTGATCCCGGTCGCTTATCGGTGGATCGCCGGGTGGCGTTCGTGATTCGCTTTGCCATCCGCCGCCCCCTGGCGACCGTGACGGGTTTCGCGTGCCTGGCCGTGCTCGGGATCCCGAGTGCCTGCCGGATGCCGCTCGAGCTGCTCCCGGACGTGGATCTTCCGCGGCTCGAGGTGTCGGCCGCCTGGCCAGGCTCCTCCCCCGAGCAGGTCGAGGCGTTGGTCAGCTCGCCGATCGAGGCCGCTGCTCAGGAAGCCCCGCGGGTGCGCTCGGTCAGCTCGACCTCGTACGCCCGGCGGTCCGTGGTGGCGGTCGAGTTCGAGCCGGGGATCGACATGGAGTTCGCACGTCTCGATCTCGCCGAACGGCTCGCCGCTCTCGCCCCCGATCTGCCGCCGGGCAGTCTGCCGCCCGAAGTCGAGCCGTGGGTACCCGAGGGTTTCGCGGAGGCGACCCAGCCGCTCCTCGTGTACAGCGTGGCTGGCCCGAGCACGCTGGGCGCGCTCCGTGAGTACGCGGAGCAGGAGCTGGCCCCCGAGCTGGCCGCCGTCCAGGGGGTGGCCGGGGTCGAGGTTTCCGGCGGCACCAGGAGGGAGATCCGCGTGCGCCTCGACCCGGGCCGCATGGCAGCGCTCGGGATCGGGCCCGACGACATGCGGCGGGCCATCGAGTCCGGGCTGAATTTCGCCGAGGCCGGAGGGTCGTTCCGGATCCAGGACCTCGCGTTCACGCTGGCGATTGACGACCCGGCTGAAGGCATCGCCGACGTGGAAGCGCTCGTCGTCGAGACGGGCGGTTCGGGGAGGCGCACGGTGCGGCTTGGTGAGATCGCCCGGATCGCGCTGACCTACGCCGAGCCGCGGCAGCTCCACCGCCTGGACGGGGATCCGGCGGTGGCGCTGTACCTGCACTCTCTGCCGGGAACGAACGCGATCGCGGTGGTGGACCGCGTGCGCGAACGACTCGGCCGGCTCGGGACGAAGCTTCCGATCGGGTATCGCGTGATCGAGGACTACGACGGGAGCGAACAGATTCGCGAGCAGCTCGCCGAGCTCCGCGATCGAGGCCTCCTGTCGACGGCGTGCGTTCTCCTCGTGCTTCTCGTCGCCTTCCGGCAGTGGCCGCCGGCGCTTCTCGTCCTGGGGACGATCGCCGTGTGCGTGCTCGTGACGCTGGACCTGATGGCCCTCGCCGGGCTCTCGCTCAACCTCCTTACGCTGGCCGGGCTCGCCATGGGCATCGGGCTCATCGACGACAACGCGATCGTGGTCCTGGAGTCGATCGCGTCCCGCCGGGGCACGGCGGGCAGTCCCCGTCATGAGGAGGAGGCAGCCGCCCGGAAGGCTGCGCGACAAGTCGTCGCGCCGGTCATCGCCGCGAGCCTGACGAACCTGATCGTCTTCGTGCCGTTCCTCTATCTCCAAGGGGAGCTCCGCGCCTACTACGTGCCGTTCGCCGTGACGGTAAGCCTGGCGCTTCTTGCGAGTCTCGCCGCCGCGTTCTCGTTCATTCCGGCGCTCGCGGCGCGCATCCGCCCGCTCGAGGCCCCGCCTGGCGCGGCCCGTCGGCGTTCCGGTCGGCTCGGACACAGGTTCCACCCGCTCGACCTCTACGGCGACGTGATCGCCTGGACGGTCCATCATCCATGGGTGACCGTGACTACCACCTTCCTCCTCCTCGTCGTGAGCGGATGGCTGTTCTGGGAAGAGGTCCCCCGAGGACGCACCTGGGCCGACCTGGGCGACCAGACCTTTCTGAACGTCCAGATCGCGATGCCAGCGGGCTCCGAGCTCGAGCGGACCGACGAGATCGCGCACCGGATCGAGTCTCGACTCGGCGAGATCCCGGAGGTGGATCGCTACGCCACGCGGGTCGATCCCGGGCATGCTTCGATCCACCTCACCTTCCCCGACTCTCTCGCCGCGACACGCGTGCCGCTGGCGGTCAAGGAGCGGCTCGTCGCCCACTCCCGCACGTTCGGGGGGGCGTTGGTGGCCGTCTACGGATTCGGTCCCGGCTTCCAGGGCGGTGGAGGGCCGCCGAGCTATGGCCTCGAGCTCAAGGGGTACGATTATGGGGAACTCGAGCGGATCTCCGACGACCTGACGAAGCGGCTGAAGCGCTTCCCCCGGATCCGTGAGGTGGATCCGGACGCGGCCGGCCACTGGTTCGAGCGCCAGAGGGAGACCGAGCTCGTCCTGACTCCCGACCGTGAGCGGCTCGCGGCCTACGATGTCACGGCCAGAGAGCTCCTCGGGCGCACGACCGCGTACGCTGGAGGCGAGACGACTCGCGATGTGGCGGTCGTGGTGGGCGAAGAGGTCGACCTCTCCCTCAAGTTCGAGGGCGCCGAAGAGGCGGACGTCGACGCGCTCCTCGACCTCGGGCTCGCGGAGAAGGGCGGCGCACCGGTTCGCGTCGGGGACGTGGCGAGCGTGCTCGACCGGACGACCACCGGGAGGATCGTCCGGGAGGATCAGCAATACCAGCGGATCCTGACCTACGAGTTCCGCGGGCCACGGAAGCTGGGCGACCGCGTGCGCGACGCCGTCGTCCAGGCCACCTTGCTGCCGGCCGGATACACGCTCGAGGCCGAGCGCTCGTTCTGGGAGTACGAAGAGGGCGAGAAGGGGCAGCTCGCGCTCGTGGTCGCGCTGGCGCTCCTCCTCGTCTACGTGGTGACGGCCGCTCTCTTCGAGTCGCTGAAGGCGCCGCTCGTCGTCCTGGCGGCCGTGCCGCTCGCCCTGATCGGCGTCTTCCTGCTCTATTTCCATCTCGGCGAGACGTTCACCCGCGAGGCCTGGATCGGGGTCGTCATGATGGCCGGGATCGTCGTCAACAACGCGATCCTCGTGGTCGACCGGATCGGCGCGCACCGCCGGGGCGCCGACGGGCCGGCCCTGGGCCTCCATGAGGCGGCCGTCCGGGGGACACTGGACCGCGTCCGGCCGATCCTCATGACGACCGGCACGACGGTGCTGGGGCTCCTGCCCCTGGTGGTGTTCACCGAGCCCGGAACGGAGGGTCTGTGGCGGGCGCTCGCTCTCGCCACGATGGGCGGCCTCGTTGCCTCGACGTTCCTCGTCTTGGTGACGATCCCGGCCCTGTACGTCTTGGTAGAGCCAGACGGGGAGGGCAGAGGCGGGTCTATAGACGCTTCAGCGTCCACCCGGCGAGGAGGTACAGCGCCGCCGCGAGGAGAAGGACGCCCCGGAAGCCGAACGTGAGCGCGACCAGCGGAGCCGCCGCGGCTCCCGCGACGGAGAGAAAGCCGTTCACCCCCCAGCACCACGGGATCCAACCCGGCTCCGAGTCCGCGACCCGCTGAAGGCCGAGCGGGAACGGCATTCCCATGCAGAACGCGAGCGGGGCGAGGAGGGCCACGGCAAGGCCCATCCGCGCCGGGAGCGGCGCGCTCGCGAAGAACTCCCAGAGCGTTTGTCCACCGAGCCAGGTAAGCGGGGCCAGGACCGCGATGGCCAGGAAGGGAAGCCATGGGGACCGGAGGCGGCCGGTCGCCGTCAGGCGCCCGGCGCTCAGGCTTCCCAGCCCGGCGAAGACCAGGAAGGCCGCCAGGACGACCGCCGTGGCGGTGGCCGGCTCGGCCAGGAAGAGGAGGAACCGCTGGATCGACGAGACCTCGAGTAGCATGAAGGCGAGGCCGAGGAGAGCGAAGTAGACCAGCCGCGGTGCGCGCCCTGAGGGTCGCCGGCCGTCCGACCGGATGGCTTTCCGCGGCAGGAAGAGGAGGGGCAGGAGGATCAGAAGGGCCGAGATCGGCACCGCCTGCACGAAGACGAGGGCGTGGGCCACGAGCCCCCACTCGAAGTACGGAAGCGAAAGACGGCCGCCCGTTCTCCACAGCTCGAGGAGGCGTCCGAAAGGCAGAAAGTGGTGGTAGAAGGGCGCCTCGTCGGTCACCGGTTCGACCGCGAAGGGATAGCTCGCGAGAAAGCGCTCGGGCGCCCTCCCGAGAAGTCCCTCGGCGGCCATCCGGAACCAGTCCGGATCGAGGACATTGTAGCGGTTGGCGGCGGACTCCGTGACGCCGGGCGCCCACACGACGTCGAACGATCGTGCCGCGGCCCAGTCGGAGAGCCGTCCGACCTCGTCCGGCGTGAAGGCTCGCGGGCTCGCCAGCAGGGTCGCCGTTCCCCAGCTTCGGACGAGCATCACGCGCGGACCCGCGGAAACTCCCCGGGCATCGAGCACGGCACGGAGGGTGGCGAGGAGCCGCGGGACCTCGCGCGGCGGCTGGACGGCCCATCGGGTGATCGCCAGGACTCCGTCCTGTCCGAGTGCCTCCCACAGGTCGGCCACCCCCTCGATCGTGAAGAGATACGAGGCGCCCGCCGCCGCCATCCCGCCGGCCGCGCCGTGAAGCGAGCCCATCTCGGCGATCACGATCCGGTCGTACCGGCTCCCGGTGGCGTGCAGGAAGGCGCGCGGCGCGGTCGCTGTCCGGCGCACGCCCGGCCCCAAGGTGCCGGGCGCCAGGAGGGGATCGATCCTCCGGTCGGGATCCACCACGGTGATCGAGGCCGCGCCCGAGGCCCGCGCGAGATGGATCGAGGAGCCGCCGCCCAGGCCCAGGATCAGGATCTTGGAGGGTTGGCCGCGCCCGATCGCGAACGCCGCGGCGGCCGTCGTCTGACGGAGCAGCGACGTGTCCGCCGCCAGTGTGCGTGGCCCCAGCGGCTCGCCGTTCAGGTAGAAGACGGGTCGTGCCGGGACCGGGCGGTCCAGGGCCAGGCTCGTCCCCGGCAGATAACGGAGAGCGGAGGCGGCGACGAGGTCGAGGCGCCCGAGCGGCCCGTCGCGGCGGGCGAGAACCCGGGCGCCCGGGAGCTCGAGCGCGAGCCGTTCCTCCTTGTAGGAGGACATGCGGACCGATGGCGCGGGAAGGAAAGAGAACGCGATCGCTGCACCGGCGGCGACGGCGACGGGGACGCGGGTCCGGCGGCTTCCGCCCCACCGGACCAGGGGGACGAGCCCCAGGCCCGCGATCGCGGCGACCGCCGCGGGGAGACGCGCGGAGGGAAGCGTCGTCACGAGCGCCAGCCCGAGAACGCTCCCCGCCCCTGATCCCACGAGGTTTGCCGCGTAGACGCGCCCGATCCGGTCCGGAGAGATCAGGAAGGCGATCGCCACCGCCGCCCCGGCGAAGAAGAAGGGCGTTCCGAGAACGATCCAGGTCAGCGCGAGATACAGAACCTGCCGCGGGACCGCGATCAGCTCGAAGGCGTCGAAGGGGATCGTCGTGGCGAGGCGGTAGGTCGGATCGAACGTCAGCGCGGTGAGCGCGGTCGCCAGCACGAAGGCGGGACGCTCCCGGCCCGTCATCCAGCCCCGGCGCGCGGCGACCGCGAGCGCGCTCCCGCTGGCTCCAAAGCCGAGCAGCGCGAGGCCGATCACCAGCGCCGCGAAGTGGGCCCAATGGAGGATCGAGAAGAGGTGGACGAGCGCCACCTCGTGGGCCAGGACCGCCGCCGAGAGCAGGGCGAGCGCGATCGGCAGGGCGGCCGCCGGAGATGCACGGCCCGGCTTCGCGCCGGCGCCGGTCAGTGCGCGCCCGTGAGAGGCACGAACTGGACGGGCAAGACACTCCGCGTCGTGACCGTGCCATCGACCGACTTCTCGACCAGCACGAGGTTCTGGACCTGGAACGGACCCCCCACCGGGATCGCCATCCGGCCGCCCGGGACGAGCTGCTGGACGAGCGGGGGCGGGACGTGCCCCGCGGCGGCGGTCACGAAGATCGCGTCGTAGGGCGCATGCTCCTCCCAGCCGAAGTAGCCGTCGGCGTTGCGCACCTGGACATCGCGATACCCCAGCCGATCCAGCCTCGCCGCCGCGTCCGCGGCCAGCTCGGGGACGATCTCCACGCTGAAGACCGAATCGGCGAGCATGCTCGCCACGGCCGCCTGGTAGCCGGACCCGGTCCCCACCTCCAGCACTTGATCGCCGGGCTCGAGCTCGAGCAGCTCGGTCATGAACGCCACGATGTATGGCTGGCTGATCGTCTGACCGTGGCCGATCGGCAGCGGGTGGTCGCCGTAGGCACGGCCGCGATGCGCGTCGGGAACGAACAGATGCCGTGGCACAGCGAGCATCGCTCCCAGGACGGCCTGGTCCTCCATCCCGCGCTCGCCGATCTGCTCGTGGACCATCCGCGCGCGCTCGTCGGACCGGTCCGACGGGAGGGCCTGGGGATGGAGCGAGGCCGGCCAGGCCAGCAGGAGGCCGGCGAGTCCTGCCATGCGGGCGATGCGAGCGGATGGTTTCATCACCATCTTTCCCGTTCCCTTCCGTTCGATAAGGTGGGTTCAGGGCGGCTTGCGCGGCAAACCCGCCCCGCTAGACTCGCGTCGGATGGTCCCCCGTTCGCCGCTCGACGACCGCATCGTCACCTCCCCCGCCTACGAAACCGACATCGGGCCGCACGTCTTCCCGACCGAGAAGTACCGCGGGGTTCGCGAGCGCCTTCAGGCGGAAGGGCTGACCCGGATCGTGGAGCCCGAGCCGCCCGAGCGCGAGGACCTCCTCCGCGTCCACACGGCCGACTACCTGGACGATCTGGCCGCCCTCCGCTGGACGCCTCGCACGTGGCGCAGCGAGCTCCCGATCTCGGAGGAGATCGTGCGCTGGTTCGAGCTCTCGTGCGGCGGGACGACCACGGCCGCCCGGCTCGCCGTGGCGTCCGGCTGGGCGGCGCACCTGGGGGGCGGCTTCCATCACGCGTTCGCCGACCGCGCGGAAGGGTTCTGCTACCTGAACGACCTGGCCGTCGCCGCCCGCGCCCTCCAGGCCGCCGGCGAGGTCGAGCGGGTAGCGGTGATCGACGTCGACGTTCACCAGGGGAACGGAACCGCGGCGATCTTCGCGGCCGACCCGACGGTCTTCACGTTCTCGATCCATCAAGAGGACAACTACCCGGTCAAGGAGCGGAGCGACCTGGACATCGGGCTCCTCTCGTTCGACCGGAGCCGACCGGGATCCCCCTACGTCACCGACGATCTGTACCTCGGACTGCTCGAATCCGCGCTCCCGCGGACCCTGGACAGCTTCTGTCCGGACCTGGTCCTCTACCAGGCGGGAGCCGACCCGTACGAGCGGGACCGGCTGGGCGGGTTCCGGCTCACCCGGGAAGGGCTCGCCCGCCGGGAAGCGACCGTGATCGGCGCCTGCCGGGGACGCGCCGTTCCGGTGGCGATCACCCTGGGCGGCGGCTACGCCGAAGATGTGGCCGACACGGTCGCCATCCATGCCGAGACCGTGCGCGCCGCGGCGCGCTTCGAGGGCGCGGCCGGGGATGGCCCTGACGGGAGACGCCGCGCGGCGGACCTGCGGTGAGGCCGTCCGAGCCCCGCCCGGAGGCCGACGCGCCGCTCGGGTCGCCGCTGGCGACGCCGCCCGCGGAAGCAGGGCAAGCAGCGCCAGGAACGCGCGTCGGCGAAGCGTTCGCCGCCTTGCGCCATCCCAACTTCCGGCTTTTCTGGGCCGGCGCGCTGATCTCGAACGTCGGGTCGTGGATGCAGAACGTGGCGCAAGGGTGGCTGGTCCTCGACCTGACCGACTCGGCGTTCATGCTCGGGCTGGTGGGCTTTGCCGGCACCATGCCGATGCTCTTCTTCCTGCTCGTGGGAGGCGTGTATGCCGACCGCCTGAACCGCAGGAAGCTCCTCGTCGCGGCGATGACGGCGATGATGGTCTTCGCCGCGGTCCTGGCCGCGCTGACCCGGGCGGAGATCGTCAGCGTGTGGCACGTCTTCGTGCTGTCGCTCCTGTCGGGAACCGCGCTGGCGATGGCCGCGCCCGCCTACCAGGCCTTCGTCCACGACCTGGTGGGGCGGCGTGACCTGCAGAACGCGATCGCGCTGAACTCGGCGCAGTTCAACGTCTCGCGGATCCTGGGGCCGAGCCTGGCCGGGATCGTGATCGGACCGATCGGGCTGGCCGGGTGCTTCGGGCTGAACGCGCTGAGCTATCTGGCCACGATCGGCTCTCTGCTCCTGATCAAGGTCACCGCCCGGCAGGCGGTGGCGCGGACCCGCCTCTGGGAGAGCCTGGTCGATGGGCTCAGGTACGTCCGCCAGAGGCCGCGTGTCCAGTCGCTCCTTCTGCTGACCGCGCTGATGAGCGTCCTCGCCATGCCGTACGCGACCCTCCTGCCCATCATCGCGCGCGACGTCCTGGGCCTCGACGCCTCGGGGCTCGGGTATCTGTTCGCGATCGGCGGGGTGGGCGCGGTGGCGGGGGCGCTGTCGCTCGCGTTCCGGGGCGCCTTCCGGCGCCGCGGGATCTATCTCCTCGGGTGCGTGACCGCCGCCGGCGTGGGCGTTCTCGCACTCGGGCTTTCGCGCGCGCTGACGGTGGCCGTCCCGTCGCTGGTCGTCATCTCGTTCTCGGCCACAAGCTCGATCGCGCTCATGAACACGCTCCTCCAGGAGCTCGTGGACGACGAGATGCGCGGGCGGGTGCTGGGGATGTACGGCCTCGCCTTCATGGGCACCTTCCCGATCGGGAACCTCCTGGCCGGGACCCTGGCCGGGCTCACCTCGGCTTCGACGGCGCTGGCCTTGACCGGGGGCGTGCTGGCGGTGGTCGGAGTGGTGATCGCCGCGACCAGACCGCGGCTGCGGGCGCTGGAGTGACGCGCCCCGCGGTCCGCGCCGCGCGGCGGTGAGCAAGGCCCGGACAGGGGGCCTGTTCGCGCTCCTCGCCTTCATCTGGGGCTCGACCTGGCTGGTCATCAAGATTGGCCTCGCGGAGCTCCCGCCGTTCCTCGCGGCCGGCCTCCGGTTCGCCCTCGCGTCCGGCGTGCTCGCGGTTCTGGCTCTGGCGCGGGAGGTGCGGTTCCCCCGCGGCCGCGGGGAGCATGCCCTCCTCCTCGGCGTCGGCCTGTCGGGGATCGGGGCGTCGTACGGGATCGTCTACTGGGCGGAGCAGTACATCCCGTCGGGGCTGACGGCGGTTCTCTTCGCCACCCATCCCTTCTTCACGCTGATCCTGGCCCACCTCGTCCTGAACGCCGAGCGGATCACGGCGCGCAAGACGCTGGGCATGGCGATCGGATTCCTGGGCGTCCTGCTCGTCTTCCGCGGCGACCTGACGTTCGACCATCCGCGCGGCGCGACTGCGGCGGCGGTCCTGCTCCTGTCGCCGCTGGCCGCGGCGACGGGCAACGTGGTCGTCAAGCGATGGGGAACTCACCTCCATCCCTTCCAGCTTTCCATCCTGCCGATGGGGTATGGCGCCACGGCGCTGCTGGTGACTTCGCTGGCGGTCGAGGGCGAGACCCGGATTGCGTGGTCGGCGGTCGCGATCGGGTCTGTCCTGTATCTGTCGATCCTCGGCTCGGTGGTCACCTTCGTAGGCTACTACACGCTGCTCAGGGAGGTCCCGGTCACCACGCTGAACCTGATGTCGTACGTCTATCCGGTGGTCGCGGTCGGGTTGGGGTATCTGGTCCTGGGGGAGGTGCTGGACCGCTTCGCGCTGACGGGAGCGGTGATGGTCCTGGTGGGGATCGCGATCGCGACCTGGCGGCGGAGGCGGCCGGCCACCGCGGGCAGCGGCAGAGCCTCTCGAGGAGAAACGGGCGTACCCCCCGGGACGGGATGAGGGTGCGTCCTCTGAGCCCGCCCTAGGACGGCTCCAGCCACCGGGCGGGGTCCTCGTCCTCCCAGCGGACCCACTCGAAGATCGTGCGACAGGTCCGGCAGTAGAACTGGCGGGTCATGAGGCTCGACCCGAAAGCGGACTCGAGCTCGACTTCGGCGGAGCCGCAATGGGGACAGGCCGGACCGCGCGGGTCGGGCCCCGATGGCTTCGGCTCAGGCCGTCTTGAAGGCGACATTCTTGGTGCCCCGGAGCTCGTCGAGGATCGCCTGATCGGGACCGCCGGGATCGAGACGGCGGCGCTCCGGATCCCAACCCTCCCAGGCCATTGGCTGGAGTCCCCAGGCGTCACCCTCTTGTGCCAGGCCGACCGCCGGCGGGTCTTCGAGGAGCCGCGCGACGCGCGCGAAGAGGCGGTCCCGGAGGGCGTCGTCGGGGGTCGACTTGAGCCCCGCCAGGACGAGGGCCGCGTCGTGGCCGGCCGGCCC
>DASRVA010000170.1:0-7417 GCA_035687745.1 Gemmatimonadota bacterium | reverse complement strand
CGATGACCTGGGGAACTTCACCGCTCAGGATCTGGTCGACTTCAACGCGGCGGTGCGGGGCCTCGAGCCCGTCGCCCTGCTCGACGCCGACGAACAGCCCGTCTGGAACACGACCAACATCGGGAACGACCAGTTCCTGGCCGTGGGGCCGACGACCGCGAGCGACGTCCACTGCTTCGGCGAAATCGACACCATCGATCGGTGGTGCTTCCAGGTTGTATCGGGTGGCGCCTCCCACTTCTTCCTGGCGGAGGCCAAGGCCGACCAAGATCTGGGGAACCTCGGTGCGTGTGCCGGCACCTTCGCCTTCGACTGTGAAGAGGACGTGGTCCACATCGACGTGAATCCGGACGAAGCCATCTTCGAAGTCCCGGTCGACGATCCGGCTACCAAGGTGCACGTCTGGAGCTGCGTGGTCTTCGCGAACGGCCACGCGCGCTTTGGCGACGGCCAGGACGGATTCGGAGCCGAGGGCCCTCCCGCGCCTGCGGCGCTGGGAACGTGCGGCGACGCCCCGTCGGCGCTTTCAGGGGTTCAGCGGTGGGTCTGGGCGGGCCTCAAGCCGTTGCGTTGGGCAGCGGGGGTCGGAACGCTGAACGCGGGCGGCACGGGAACCACCTTCGCCCGTGGGAGCGACATCTCCGAGGGTGAGGAGGGCTCCATCCGCGTCCGTGACGTCGTCTGCCGCACCACCGCCAGGTTCGCCAGTATCTCCGATGGCGCGGAGTGCAGGCTTTTCCTGAACTCGTCGCTCGACCCGATCCCCGGTGGTGTCGGAACGACGGACACCGAATGCACGACGGTGGGAATCGGTAAGAAGACCGGTGAATGCACCTGGCAGGACATCCCGGTGCCGGACGACATCTGCTACTATGCGGTGGTCGACAAGCAGGACCAGACGGGGACTGCTCATCACGCCGAGGGCGAGGTGTGCGTCGGCCCGGGCGATCCGGCCCGCGAAGGAGAGCAGAGGATCTGTGGGGTCAACCTGACGACGGGCGTGGTGAGCTGCGCAACCTCAGCGAGCTAAAGGGACTGTTCTGTAAGCGGCCTGACTGACCGTAGGGAGAAGCGAAAGCGGCGCGGCCCGCGCGAGCGGGTCGCGCCGCTTCTCTTCGTACCCACCATCCCGCTGCAAATGACGTCACACTCACCGGCTAGACTTCAATCGTTGAAATCCTCCGGAGGCGACGTTCGGCCTCCGGTTGATGTCGATCGCTCCCTCGCGTACCGTGAGGCCTTCCATGAAACTGATCGAGCATCTCGAGCGGATCCTGCGCGAGGAACCCGTCGCGCGGAAGATCCTCGTCTGCCCGAACCGCGGCGTGGGGCGCGAGCTCCTGCGGGCCCTGGCGGTCCGAGGCGTGGGGTGGATCGGGTTCGAGATCACGACGCCGCGGGCCTTCGCCCTGTCGATCTCGGGAGACGATCTGGCCGCGCTGGGGCGCGCACCCATGGACGAATTCGAGGAGGAGGCGCTTCTCGACGAGGCGATCGACGAGGCCGTGGAGGGGGATCCCGACTGGACGGAACGGCTGTCCCGCGGGATCGGTTTCCGAGAGGCGATGGCCAACGCGGTCCAGGCCCTTCGGCTGGCCGACGTGCGGCCCCCGGATCTCGAGGCGGCCGCGCTCGAGAACGAGCGCAAGCAGGACCTGCTCCGGCGATCCCTCGAGGCCTACGAGCGGCGTCTCGCGGGGCGCGGAAAAGCCGACGGAGCGTCGGTCTTTCGGGCCGCCGTCGGCCGCCTGGCCGTATGGCAGGTGCAGGAGCGGGTCTTTCTGGCCCCGGGTCTGCGACGCGGCGGGTTGAGCGGCCGGTTCCTGGAGGCCCTGCTGGCCTCGGGCGCCGAGGCGCTCGAGAGCGATCCGGTTCTGGGACTCGATCCGCCGCCGTCCGGCTTTCCTTCGCCGGGTGGCCCGCCGTCGCCACGAACGCCGCCTGCGGCGGGTAACGGGGGCCGGCGCACCGGCCTGGCGAGCGAGGGAGGCGACCAGACCGATCTGTTCGCGTCCGACCCCGAATCGATCGACCGCGCGGGGTCGGGGCACGGCGGGCTCCGGCGTGCTGCATCGAGCCCTCTGTCGCGCCTTTTCGGCCTCGATCTCCCGTCCGTCCGCGAACCGGCGGACGGTGCGACCGCGGTCGATCTCTACGCCGCCGCGAGCCCCTACGAGGAAATCCGCGAGGCCTTGCGCCGCGCGCTGACACAGGCCGAGACCTGGGATCAGGTGGAGATCGTCGCGACCGACCCCGTCGTCTACGGCTCGGTCCTGGACGAGATCGCGACGAAGCTCGGGATCCCGGTCACCTATGCGGTGGGGCTGCCGGTCGAGCGGAGCCGGCCGGGCCGGGCCGTCATGGCGTACCTGGAGTGGATCTCGGCGGACTTCCCCGAGTCGCTCTTCCGATACCTGCTGGCCTCCGGCGACGTGGCGCCGCCCGCGGGCCACGGCCCGGAGCTGTCGGGAGGCCGGCTGGCCCGCCGCCTTAGGCGGTTGCGCGTCGGATGGGGACGGGACCGCTACCAGGAGGCGATCGCGCTCCGCCTCCGGAGACTCGAAGCCGAAGGGAAGGAGGAACCCGAGCCCGATCCCGAGGACGCGGACCGGATACGCGAGCGCGACGACCGGGCCCGGGAAGTCGTGGATCTCGCAGCGCTCGGCAAGGTCCTGGGACCGATCCTCGAGGCGACGCCGCCCGTCCCCGATCGGATCGGTCTTGGCGGAGCACCGGTCTCTCCGGCCGAGCTCGCCAGGGGTCTTGTCACCTTCCTCGGGTTCGTGCCCACCCGGAGCGCGGTCGAGCACGAAGCGCGGGAACGGCTGTTCGAGCGTCTCGGGCGAATCGGCGCGACGCTCGTCCGACGCACGAGCTTTTCCTCGGCGCTCGCCATCCTGCGGAAGCACCTCGACATCCGTATCCCGAGCCCGGGTGCGGAGGGACCTCCCCCCTGGAGCTCGACGGGCGGTCATCTCCACTTCAGCGATCTCGATCACGGAGGCCGAACCGGGCGCCCGGTGACGTTCGTGGTCGGGCTGGACGCGGAGCGGTTCCCGGGAGCCGGGATCCAGGATCCCATCCTGCTCGACGACGACCGGCGGCGCCTCGAGCCGAGCGCCCTGCCTGGGACGGGTGAGATCCTCGAGGAGCGACGCTACGCCCTGGCCGCGATGCTGGCGGGACTTCGGGGTCGCGTGACGTTCAGCTTCAGCGCCTGGGAGGCGGCGGCGGGCCGGGACATGCCTCCGGCGGGGGTCGTCCTCCAGGCCTACCGGCTTGCGTGCGCTCGGCCGCTCGCGTCGTACTCGGACATGCGGGATGGGCTCGGCGCGATCGTGAGCCCGGTCCCCGGCCACGGCCGGGCGATCGACGCCGGCGACGTCTGGCTCGACGCCCTGCGCGAGGATGGCCTGTTCCGGCGCGCCGAGGAGCTCATCCGGGCCTCCTTCGCCGGGCTCGATCGAGGCATCGCGGCGCGCCACGCGCATCGAGGCGACGTCTTCTCGGCCCACCTCGGGAGGATCGATCCCCGGCCGGATGTTCTCGATCCGAGGCGGAACCAGGAGCTCGCCCTCTCCGCGACCGCGCTCGAGAACCTCGGATCGTGTCCCCTGGCGTACCTCCATCAGGGCGTGCTCGGGTTGCGGGACCCGGACGATCCCAGGCTCGATCCTGGAGCCTGGCTCGAGCCCCGTGAGCGTGGGAGCCTCCTTCACGCCGTCTACGAGGAATCGCTCCGTCGCGCCCGCCAGCGGGAGGTGGCGCTGGACGGATCGGGGTTCGGTGAGCTCGCCCTGGAAGTTCTGGACGAGGAGATCTCGCGGTTCCGCGGGCGCGTCCCCATTCCCAGCCTGGAGGTCTTCGAGCGTGAGGCCAAGGGGCTCGCCGAGGACATGCAGGTCTTCATCCACATGGTCCACGAGAATCCGCCGGACTGGGTCGACCTGGAGCGCGGGTTCGGCGTCTACGGCGCGATCGATCCCCCGATCGAGATGCCCGTGGACGGCGGGTCGATCCGTACGCGGGGCTACATCGATCGCATCGATCGGTTGTCGAACGGGAACCTGCGGGTAGTCGATTACAAGACCGGAAGACCCCGCGATCACCGGGCGAAGAACGGCGTCTTCCACAAGGGTCGCCGGCTCCAGCACGCCGTCTATGCGAACGCCGCGTCGGCGCTTCATGGCCGTCCGGTTGAGGTCGTCGAGTATCACTTCCCGACCTTGCGAGGAGACGAGCGGCCACGGGCCTATCCGGCCGCACGGTTCGGGGACGGCGGCCGGGTGATCGGCCGGCTCCTGGACCTGGTCGCCGCGGGACATTTCGTCCCGACCGACGATGCCTCGGACTGCTGGTACTGCGACCATCGGCCGATCTGCAGGGTCAGGGACGATTACGGCGAGACCCACTCGCCCCCGGCGGAGTGGGCGGCCGACGTCAAGGCGTCGCTTCCCGAGTTCGACCCGCTCGAGGAGGTCCGTCGTGTCGAAGGCTGAGGTCCTGACCGCCGCCCCCGATCAGGCCGCGCGCGACCGCATCGTCGAGGCCCTGGACCGGAGCATGCTGGTCGAGGCGGGTGCGGGCTCGGGGAAGACGACTTCGCTGGTGGATCGCGCCGTCGCGCTCGTCTCGACCGGCACGGCGCGGGTGGAAGAGATCGCCGCCGTGACGTTCACCCGTAAGGCCGCCGCCGAGCTTCGTGAGAAGTTTCAGGAGAGGGTCGAGCGCGGGCTGGCGGACGCGGACGAGGGGGCGACCGTCGAGGTCCGCGAGCGCCTGAACCAGGCCCTGCGGCGAATCGATGGCGCGTTCATCGGCACCATCCATGCCTTTTGTGCGCGGCTTCTGCGGGAACGGCCGATCGAAGCCGGGCTCGACCCCGGATTCCGGGAGATGACGGGTCCCGACGAGCGCGAGATGCGCCGGGATTTCTGGCTCCGTGAGATGGAGCGTATGCGACGCCGGAACGATCCTCTTCTCGGCGCCATCGAGGAAACCGGCCTTCGAACGGAGAACCTCTATCACTGCTTCGGCGACGTGGGCGACAACGCCGACGTCGAGTTCCCCCCCGGCGAGGCCGAGCGACCGGATGCCGCGACGGTGAAGGAGGTGCGGGAGGATCTCGTGCGGCTTCTCGAGGAGGTGCGCCCCCACCTGCCTCGCGAGGAGCCCGAGAAGGGGTGGGACCCTCTGCAGCAGCGGATCGTCCACGTGCGCTTCAATCACGACGTCTTCGGGTGGGACGCCGACGCGAACTTCTTCGAGGCGCTGGGGATCCTGATGGAGGGCTCGAGGACGACGTACCAGAGTCGCTGGGGTGAGGGGAAAGCGGCCAAGGAGGTCGCCTACCGGTTCCAGAAGGCGTTCGAGGCGTACTGCGTCGACGGCGGTCCCGCGCGCCGGGCCCTCGATCGATGGTGGGCCTGGAGGTACACGCGCGCGATCCGGTTCGCGACCCATGTCGCGGGCGCCTATCGAAAGGAACGCCTCGAGACCGGTCGATTGACCTTCCAGGATCTCCTCATGGAGGCCGCCCGCCTGCTCCGCGAGAGTCCCGAAGCCCGCAAGGATCTGGGAGGACGGTTTCGCTATCTGCTCGTGGACGAGTTCCAGGACACCGATCCCGTGCAGGCCGAGGTGCTTTTCCTGCTGGCGGCAACGGATCCCGCGGAACGCGACTGGCGAGCCGCGGTGCCACGGACCGGCGCCCTGTTCGTGGTCGGCGACCCCAAGCAGTCCATCTACCGCTTCCGGCGGGCCGACATCGAGGTCTACGAAGAGGTACGCCGGCGCTTCGAGGACCTCGAGCGGGATGGGCTGGGCGAGATCGTGTCGCTGGTCGCCAACTTCCGCTCGACCCGTCCCATCGAGGAGTTCGTGAATCGCCACTTCGTGACCCTCTTTCCGGAACGCGCCAACCGGAGGCAGGCCGCCTACGCCCCGCTTCGGGTCCACACCGACGACCCGGATCGGGGCGGCGTGACGTGGTACGAGGTCATGTGCGAGAAATCGAACCAGCTCGCCGTCGCGGAGGCCGACTCCGAGCTCCTGGCTTCGTGGATCCACGGGCGGATCGACCGGGGGGAGCGTAGAGCCGGCGATTTCCTCGTCCTCCCCTACCTGCGGCGGTTCCTCACGATCTATGCGCGGGCGCTGGAGGCGCGGGGGATCCCGGTGCAGGTGACCGGCGGGGATCTGCTGATCGACGAGGAGATCCACGAACTGCGTCTCCTGCTGGACGCGCTGGTCGACCCCGACAACGCGATCCTGACGGTGGCCGCGCTGACGGGGCTGTTCTTCGGGCTCGACTACGAGCAGCTGGTCCAGCACAGGCTCGCGGGCGGGCGGTTCCGGTTTCACCGGGAGCAGCCGGACGAGTCGACCGATGTCGGGCGTGCGCTGGCCCGGCTTCGCGAGTGGTGGCTCCTCGCGCGTCGTGCGCCCGCGGACATCGCGGTATCCACGATCGTGGACGGGATCGGCCTCATGCCCTACGCCGCGTCGGGGGAGCTGGGAGGGGCGCGTGCCGGATCGCTCGCGTTCGTCATCGACACGGTGCGTGCGGCTGCCCTCGAAGGACGCACCTCCCTGCGCGATGCCATGAGCGTTCTGGACACCATGCTCGAGACGGGCGAGGCGGAGGCCCCTCTCGAGCCGGGGCGAAAGGACGTCGTCCGGGTCATGAACCTGCACCGGGCGAAGGGGATGGAGGCTCCGGTCGTGGTCCTGGCGCATCCCACCGGCAAGTCGGATTGGGAACCGCACAAGCGGGTCGACCGTCAGGGCGACCGGGCGGAGGGGTGGCTGCAGGTCGTTCGTCCGCTCAACCGCTGGCAGTTCCGGGTTCTCGCCCAGCCCATCGACTGGCGGGAGCACGTCGCCGAAGAGAAGGAGTTCGAGGCTGCAGAGGCCGTGCGGCTCTTGTACGTGGCCGCCACCCGCGCCAAGGAGGAGCTCGTCGTCGCCCGCTTTCGGCCCAAGGACAGGGAGTGCTGGTGGGCGCCCTTGTTCGAAGATCTCGAGGAAAGCGGCCCGGCCCTCGACATGCCGGTCGAAGCGCCCCCGCCCCGTCCCGTGTCGGAAGTGGATCCGACGGTGGTCCGGAGACGGATCGACGAGATCACGTCGAAGCGGAAGTCCCTGGCGATCCACTCGTATCGGGCGGCGCCCGTGTCCGATCTCGTCAAGGGGGATGGCGTTCGCCTGACCGGTCGGGGCCGAGGCCGTGACTGGGGAAGCGCCGTGCACCAGGCCCTGGAGGCCGCCGGCCGTGGCGCGGCCGGCGAGGCGCTCGGCCGCGTCTGCCGCGCGGCGCTCCTGGAGAACGGTCGTCCGTCCACCGGGGGCGAGCCGGACGAGCTCGCCGAGCTGATCGGTCTCGTAGGGACAGTCGCAGGTTCGCCGCTTCTCGAGC
>DASRVA010000169.1:0-2042 GCA_035687745.1 Gemmatimonadota bacterium | reverse complement strand
GTCCGCGGGCCGCTGGACCGGGCGGCCGCGCCCGTCCTCGAACCGGAAACCGAGCTCCCGCGCCATTCCCAACCCCCCGTCCACCGTGGCCGAGCCGCCCAGGCCGATCACGAGGCGGCGGACGCCCAGCCCCCCGACGGTCCGGAGGAGCCGCCCCAGGCCGGCCGAGTCGGCTTCGAGCGGACGCCGCTCCTCCCGTGCGAGGAGCCGCAGCCCGACCGCGGCCGCGCTCTCGATCCAGGCCGCCCGCCGGTCGGGGTCCCAGGCCCAGGCGGCGTCGATCGAGCGTCCGAGAGGGTCGGGAACGCGGGCCCGGGCCTCGAGGAGGTCGGGGCGGTAGTGGCGGAGGACGGCCAGGAAGCCGTCGCCGCCGTCGGAGATGGGGCGCGGGTCCACCCGGGCGACATCGGCGAGCGCTTCCGCCCAAGCGGTCGCCACCTGGACGGGGTCGTAGCTCCCCTTGAAGGCGTCGGGGGCGAGGACGACGCGCGGGCGTCGGGCCGGGTTCACCTTGGGTCAGCGGCCCGCGAGGCGGGGGGGTGTCCATCGGGGGCGAACCGGCTGGCCACGCTTCGGCGGGACGGGCCGGTAGATCCCTCAGAGAGGTAACGGGCAAAAGTCACTGTCTACGTGATCGCCCCCGATGGGCATCCCCCCGCCACGCCCGTACGGATGGCCAGGAGGGCCCGGCTCGACGCCCGCCCGCGCGCACCGTTCCACCGGACCTCCCTTCCGGGGGTGCCGGGGCCCCTCCGGGAGCGATCACGTAGTCACTCCCCGTCGCCGATTGCCCCTCTGCGGGATCAACCGCCCCGCTCCCCGACGGCTGGCCGTAGGTTCGCTCCCGGAAGGGACCCCGGCACCCCCCGAAGGACCGTCAGAGCGAAGCGAGCGCCCGGTCGAGATCGTCGACCAGGTCATCCGCCGCCTCGATGCCGAGCGCGAGCCGGATCGTCGCATCCGGGATCCCGAGCGCCTCGCGATCCTCCCGGGAGAGCCCCCGGTGGGACGTCTGGGCGGGCATCGACACCAGCGACTCGACCCCGCCCAGGCTCGGCGCCAGGCGGATCCAGCGCAAACGCTCGACCAGCCGGCGCGCCGCCTCGAAGCTCGCATCCGGGATGAACGTGACGACCCCGCCCGCGCCGGACAGGATCCGCCCGGCGACCGCGTGGTCCGGGTGGTCGGGGAGGCTCGGGTAGTGGGTCCGCGCCACCCGCTCGTGCCCGGACAGGAACTCCGCCACCCGCCGTCCGTTCTCGTTGTGGCGCGCCATCCGGACGGCGAGCGTCTTCACGCCGCGCTCGACCAGGAAGGCGGCGTGGGGATCGATCGAGGCCCCGAAGCTGTGCATCCGGTGGGTCGCCTCCCCGATTCGCTCCCGTCTCCCCGCCAGGACCCCGCCGATCAGGTCCGAGTGGCCGCCCAGGTATTTGGTGGCGCTGTGCATGACCAGGTCGACGCCATAGTCGATCGGACGCAGGTTGATCGGCGTCGCGAAAGTTGCGTCGACGAGCGACACCGGGCCCCGCTCCCGCGCCAGCGCCGCCAGGGCGGGGGTGTCGGGGACGCGCAGGAGGGGATTCGAGATCGCCTCCCAGAGAAGGAGCTTCGTTTCCGGACGGATCGCCGCCTCCCACGCCTCGGGCTCGATCCCGCCCGCGTACGTGACCGAGATGCCGAGCCGCGGGAGCTCGACGTCGAGCAGGCGATGGGTGCCGCCGTAGAGCGAGCGCGCCGCCACCAGATGGTCTCCGCTCTCGCAGACGGTCAGGATCGCGGTCGCGATCGCGCCCATCCCCGAAGCCATGACGAGCGCGGCCTCGGACCCCTCCAGCGCCGCCAGCCGCTCCTGGAGCGCGAGCTGGGTCGGATTGTTCCCGTAGCGCGTGTAGACGAGCTCCCGGTCCCCGGCGGGATAGTCGAACGTCGCCGACTGATAGATCGGCGTCACGACCGCTCCCTCCGGGTCGCGCGAGCGGCCGGCGTGGATGGCCAGCGTGTCGAGGTCGGGGGGCCTGTCTTTCCGGCTCATCGCGTCT
>DASRVA010000168.1:0-13773 GCA_035687745.1 Gemmatimonadota bacterium | reverse complement strand
AAGCGGCTCGCCGGATTCGTCCAGGTACATGTCGGCGGTCGCCGCGAGCGGCGCCGCCTCGCGATAGTCGTAGCTGCGGACCCGCCCGTCGGTCCCGCGCCAGAGCAGGAACCCGCCCCCCCCGATGTTGCCGGCGTAGGGAAGGGTGACGGCCAGCGCGAAGTGGACGGCGATGGCGGCGTCGGCCGCGTTGCCCCCTCGGCGCAGAATCTCGAGCCCGACCTCGGTCGCCTCGGCCTTGGCCGAGACGACCATCGCGCTGTCGGCGACGACGGGCGACCACCAGCGGGACTGCTGGGCGGAGACGGTCGCTACTACCGATAGGGTGAAGATCACGGTAAGGAGGAAGGATCGCATGAGGGGGCGCAATATCGAGAACGAGTCGGGGCTCAGCAAGGAGGGCCGGTGTTCGTGGGTTTGTATCTAGAGGCGAATGCCAACTCGGCCCAAGATCGCCAGCAAGAGCCCATAGCACCCGAGCATGACCGTCGTGGAGAGGGCGAGGGCCATGTAGAAGCCGACGTGATTTCTGAGGAGCACCGGGAGAATCGCAAACAGAGACAGGGACGGCAACACGAGCCAGAAAATACTCCGGGACAGGCTGGCCACCTCCGAGGTATCGCCGGTTTCCACGTAGAGCCAAATCATCGCCAGCAAGGAAACGAACGGGACAGAAGCCACCAAACCGCCGAAGAAGGAGCTTCGCTTTGCCAACTCCGAGACAAGCACGATGAGCGCCGCGCTCAGCACTAACTTGATCACGTAGAACATCTGACCCTCCTAGCCATGGTGCGCTCCAGGCCGGGCTCCGGCTCAAGCGGCTTCCATCGTCGCGCCTGTGATTGGCAGGGACCGCTCGTGTTTCAAGGCGCCGGTCGTACTTCCATCAAATCCTCGCCGATGATCACCTCGCCCGAGAAATGCTGCCGCGCGCCTTTGCGCCAGAGCTCGGCCTGGTCATCAGGGCCGTCCGACGGCACGAAGTGGGTCAGGACCAGCGTCTTGACGCCGGCCTCGGTGGCGATCCTGCCGACCTCGGTCAATGGGGTGTGGGCGTTGATGATGTGGCTCCTGAGCGCCTCGTTGCCGGCGTCGATCCGCGCGACCAGCGCGTCCACGGCCGGCACGCTGACCACCTCGTGCACGAGCACGTCGGCCCCCCGCGCGTGCTCGATCAGATTTTTGCTGGGCGAGGTATCGCCCGAGAACACGATCGAGCGATCGGGTGTGTCGAAGCGGAACCCGTACGCCCTGGCGCCCAGATGGATCACCTCGAAGGCGGTGACCTTCACGTTCTCGTCCTCGTAGATCACGCCGTCGGCCTCGATCTCGTGGGGCCGGATCAGTTCGGCCAGGACGGGCTGTCCCTCTTCATCTTGGCGCAGCTCGATGTCCGGCGCGTTCAGCGCGAGGAACAGCTCCGTCATCCTGGCGAGCGGCGGCGGTCCGTAGGTGTCCACCGGTGTCCTCAGGCCGGTGGTCCAGGCCAGCAGCATGAGGTTGCCGTAGTCGGCGTTGTGGTCCGAGTGGTGGTGGGTGATGAACACCGCGCGAAGATGACGTGGCGGGAGCCCGGCCAGAACCAGCTGACGTGCCACCCCGTTGCCGGCGTCCACGACATAGACGGCGTCGTCGACCACGACGGCGTTGGCCGGCGCCGATCGGGTCTGCTTGGGCGAGGGACCGCCGGCGGTTCCAAGGAGGATCAGGCGGGTCCCGGACGTCGGCTGGTCGGCGAAGGCCCGACTGTCCGGGTGTCCCAGCGCCAGCAGGCCGACACAGAGGACCGCGTACGAGCGGTGCATTTCTCCATCCTCGCGGGGGTGTCGCGTCGAGCGTGTGGACGTCGGGGGATCAGCAGGCCCCGGCCGGCTCCGGCGCGGTTTCCATCGTTCCCTATATTAGCTCCAGTGAAAGGCGCATATGGCATCGCCGCCCTCGCGTTGCTCCTCCTGGGGCCGGGGGCGTCCGGGACGGCCGCGGGGCAGGAGGACACCGCGGTCACGGACACCGCGGTCACGGACACTGCGGTCACGGACACCGCGGCCGCCGACACGGCGACCGGCCCCGGGACCCCCTTCGTCTACCGCGTCGTGGTCGACGGCGCGATCTCGCCGGCGTCCGCCGAGTTTCTTACCGACGCGATCGAGCGCGCCGAGGACGACGGGGCGACCGCGCTCGTCATCGAGCTCGACACGCCGGGGGGGCTCGTCGACTCGACCCGCGACATCGTCCAGGCGATCCTCGCGAGCCGGGTCCCGGTCATCGTGTACGTCGCCCCGAGCGGGGCCCGGGCCGGCTCGGCCGGCGTGTTCGTCACGCTGGCCGCTCACGTCGCCGCCATGGCGCCCAGCACCAACATCGGGGCCGCGACGCCGATCCAGATGGGTGGTGCCCCGATGCCGGGCGGTCCGGCGTCGCCCCCCGACACGACCGGGGGCGAGACGGGGGACGAGGAGCCGGACGCGCTCGAGCGGAAGATCCTGAACGACACGATCGCGTTCATCCGGACGATCTCCGAGCGCCGCGGGCGGAACGCCGACTGGGCCGAGCGGGCGGTCCGTGAGGGGTCGTCGATCACCGAGACCGAGGCGCTGGCGGAGAACGTCGTCGACCTGGTGGCCCCGAGCCTGCCCGCCCTCCTCGACCAGGTCGACGGCCGCGAGGTCGAAGTCCTGGACCGGAAGGTGGCGCTGGAGACGGCGAACGCGGAGGTGCGCGACATCGAGGCGGGGCTCCGCTTCAGGATCCTGGACACGATCGCCAACCCGAACATCGCCTTCGTCCTGATGCTGATCGGGATCTACGGGATCTTCTTCGAGCTCATGAACCCGGGCGCGATCCTGCCGGGGGTCGTGGGCGGCATCTCGCTCCTCCTCGCCTTCTTCGCGCTCCAGGCCCTGCCGGTCAACTACGCCGGAATCCTCCTCATCCTGTTCGCCCTCGTCCTGTTCATCGCCGAGGTGAAGGTGGCGAGCTACGGCCTTCTCACGGTGGGCGGGGTCGTCGCGTTCGTGCTCGGGGCGACCATGCTCTTCGACGCGCCGGGGTCGCTGGTCCGGGTGAGCTGGAGCGTGATCGTCCCCGCGACGCTCCTGACGGCCGGGTTCTTCGCCTTCGTCATGGGCCTCGCGTGGCGGACCTACAGGAGCAGGCCGACGACCGGCAAGGAAGCCCTGGTGGGCGAGCGTGGCCGGGTCACCGCCCGGATCGATCCGGTCGGCGGGGTGAGCGTCCACGGGGAGCTCTGGCGCGCCCGGGCGGAGGAGCCGATCGAGGCGGGGACGGAGGTCGTGGTCGTCGGGGTCGACGGGCTCACGGTGACCGTCCGCCCCTCGTAGCCGGGCCTTGAGCGACCCGATCCCGGATGCGGAGCGGCAAAAGGCGGAGCTCCGGGCCACGCTCCTCGAGGCCCGCAAGGCGATCCCGCCCGCCGAGCGTGAGGCCATGTCGGCCGTCATCTGCGATCGTGCGGCCGGCCTGCCGGTCTTTCGGGCCGCGGGGACCGTGCATGCCTACGTCGGGGTCGCGGGGGAGGTCCGGACCCTCCCTCTTCTCGAACATGCCTGGCGGGCCGGCAAACGAGTGGCCTGCCCCCGGATCGGGATCGGCGGCCGGCTGGAGAGCCGCCAGGTCCGCTCCCCGGAGGACCTGGTGGCCGGTCCACGCGGCCTGCGGGAGCCCGACCCGGAGACGACCGTCCTCGTTCCTCCGGAAGAGATCGACCTGGTCGCCGTCCCCGGGGTCGGGTTCGACCGACAGGGGGGCAGGCTCGGCTTCGGCGGTGGGTATTACGACCGATTCCTGTCCAGCACCGGCGCTTCGCGTCTCGGGCTGGCATTTTCCTTGCAAATCATCGACCGGATACCTCAGGGGCCTGGGGACGAACCCGTCCATTGGATCGTGACCGAGCGGGAGACCATCACATGCAGGGGACGGCGACCAGGACCTCCCCGAGCCGCGTCGACGTGAGCGCGATCGACTGCAGCGGCCTGCGTCGCGTGTTCGGACGGCACGTGGCCCTGGACGGGATCGCGCTGGACGTGCGTCCCGGCGAGCTCTACGGCTTCCTCGGACCGAACGGGGCGGGGAAGACCACCACCATCAGAATTCTGACGGGGCTTCTCCTCCCCTCGAGCGGAACCGCTCGCGTGGCCGGCTTCGACGTCGTCCGGGACCCGTTCGAGGTCAAGCGGCGGATCGGCTACGTCCCCGACCGGGTCTTCCTCTACGAGAAGCTGACCGGGGCCGAGTTCCTCGAGTTCGTCGGCGACCTCTACGGGCTCGGACGGCCTCGGGTGCGCGAGTCGGCGCAGCCCTATGTCGAGCGGTTCGGCCTGGGGGGCTGGATCCACGAGCTGATCGAGGCCTACAGCCACGGCATGCGGCAAAAGCTGGCGCTGGCCGCGGCCCTCCTTCACGAGCCCGAGGTGCTGATCCTGGACGAGCCGATGGTGGGGCTGGACCCGCGGAGCGCCCGGGACGTCAAGGAGCTTCTCCAGGAGTTCGCGGCGGACGGTCGGACGGTGTTCCTCTCGACCCACACGCTGGAGGTCGCCGAGGCACTCTGCAGTCGCGTCGCGATCATCCAGGCAGGCCGGATCCTGACCCAGGGCACGCTCGACGACCTGCGGCGAGAGGCGCGCCACGACGGGGGCTCGCTGGAGGCGGTCTTCCTCCGCCTCACCGATCCCACGGCCAGCGTCGAGAGGGTGGCGCTCGCGTGAGCACGCTGCTCCTGCCGCGGATCAGGTCGATCGGGCGCGATCGCCGGCCCGGCGCGCGGCGGCGCGCGGTGGCGCTGCTGGTCCTGGGCGGGCTCTTCTGGATCGGGGCATACGCGGCCTTCGCCCGGATCCTGCGCCAGTTCTCGACCGTGGATCCGGACCTGGGGACGCTCCTGGCGTCCAAGCTGCTTTCGATCCTCTTCCTTCTCTGGCTCGCGTTCCTCGTCTTCTCGGCGCTCCTGACCGCGCTCGGCCAGTGCTTCCTGGCCCGCGACCTACCGCTCTGGCTGTCTTCGCCGATCCCTCTCAGGCGGCTCTTCCGAGCCAAGCTGGCGGAGGTGGCGACGATCGCCTCGTGGACGGGCATCTTCCTGGCGCTCCCCGTGTGGGTCGCGTACGGCGTCGTCTTCGAGGCCGGCCCTGCCTACTACGCCATCCTCGCCCTGACGGTGGCGTGCTGCGTGATGATCGCGGCGGCGACCGGCATCCTGGTCGCCGTCGCGCTCGTGAACCTCTTCCCCGCGCGCCGGGCGCGGGACCTCCTTTCCCTGATCGCGCTGGCTTTCCTGGTCGGGATGGCGATCATGCTGCGGATGCTCCGGCCGGAGGAATTCGTCCGGCCGGAGGATTTCGGCACCTGGGCCGAGTACCTGGTCACCCTCGCCGACCCGACCCTGCCGTGGCTCCCCTCGTACTGGGCGTCCCGGGCGCTGTCCGAGGTTCTCGGGCTGACGGTGACGTTCAACGCGGACGCGGTCCTGCGCGCGCTCGGGCTGCTCGTCGTCGTGACGCTGGTCACGACGGCCGGTTCCGCGGCCGTCTTCAGGACCATGTACCGGACCGGGTATTCGAAATCCCAGGAGGGGCATCGGGCCCGATGGACGCGTCCCGCCTGGTGGCACGGGGCGATCACGTTCGTCGCCTTCCCGTTCCCGCAGCGGATGCGGGCCATCATCGTGAAGGACGCGGCGACCTTCTTCCGCGACCCTTCGCAGTGGGCCCAGATATTCCTGCTGGTGGCGGTGGTCGCCATGTACCTCTACAACTTCCAGGTGCTGCGCCTCGAGGTGGCGGGGGACGGCGTCGGCTTCTTCATGCGCAACCTGCTCGGATTTCTGAACATCGCGCTGGTGGGGTTCGTCGTCTCCGCCCTCGCGGCCCGCTTCATCCTGCCCGGGCTCAGCATGGAGGGGAGCACGATGTGGGTCCTGCGGGCGAGCCCGCTCTCCTGGTCGGAGATCCTGTGGGCCAAGTTCTGGGGCGGCTTCCTGCCGGTGGCTCTGGTGGCGGAGATGGTCGTCCTCTTGTCGAACGCCGTGCTCCACACGTCCTGGTCGATGAGCATCCTGGCGGTCGTGGCCGTGCTCTGCCTCTCGGCCGCCATCGTCGGCATGGCGGTCGGGCTGGGCGCCGCCCACCCGCGCTTCGACGCGGCCGACGGGGCCCAGGTCACGTCGGGATACGCCGGACTCCTGTTCATGATCCTGAGCGCGCTCCTCGTGTTCCTTTCGGTGACCGTTCTGGCATGGCCGGTGTATCATTCGTTCCGCGCCGCGTGGCTCGGCTGGGGCGCGGGAGCTCCCGAGATCGCCGCAATGGCCGCCGGATTGATCGCGGTGGGAGGGCTTTGCCTGATCGCGCTCCTGACCGCGATGCAGTCCGGTACGCGGCGGCTTCAGGCTCTGGAATCGACGGGGGGTTGATGCGTACGCGGCGGATTCCCGGTGGGCTGCTCCTCATGATGGCGTGGTCGGCCCCTCTCTTGGGGCAAGGGTCGTCGGACGTCGAGCCGGCGTACCGCGCGACGCCGGGCGCGATCTCGAGCCTTCTCGATCCCGTCGTGCGCGGTCGCGGGGGCGATCTCGGGGTCGCGGTGTACTCGGTGGAGCGGAACCAGGCGCTCTACCTGCACAACGCGGACTGGGGGCTCGTCCCCGCCTCCAACATGAAGCTCTTCACGACGGCCGCGGCGCTCGACCGGCTCGGCCCTGACTTCCAGTACACGACCTCGGTCTACGGCGACGGGGCGATTCTGGAAGACGGCAGCCTGATCGGGGACCTGGTCCTGGTGGGCCGCGGCGACCCGACCATCTCGGGCCGGTTCTACGGCGACAGCGCGACCTACGTCTTCGACCGGCTCGCCCAGGAGCTGCGTGATAAAGGGATCCGACGGATACGCGGCCGGCTGATCGGCGACGCGTCGTACTTCGATGACGTGCGGATCGCGTCCGGCTGGGAAACCAGCAATCTGCTCTGGTGGTACGGAGCCCGCCCGAGCGCGCTCTCGTTCAACGACAATGTGGTGACGATCGAGGTTCGCCCCGGGGGCTGGGTCGGCGCCCCGGCTTCGATCTCGTTCGTCCCCTGGACCGACGGGATTCCGTTCGAGAACCGGGTCGTCACGACGCGCGCCCGGGGCGGAAGGTCGATCGGCATCCGCCGCGCGCCCGACATCGGCGGCTACGAGATCTACGGACGGATCTCGAGCGCCAGCGGGCCCCTCCGGTACGTGGTGTCCGTCGAGGATCCGGCCGCGTACACCCTGTCGGTTTTCCGCGAGCGGCTCGAGCGCGGCGGGATCGAGATCGAAGGCGCCAGCACGGTTATCCACGACTGGAATCGCCGCCCCCTACGCGCCCCAAGGCTCCTGGCCAGCCACACGAGCCCGCGGATGGTCGAGATCGTGCGGGTGATCAACAAGATGAGCCAGAACTTCTTTGCCGAGCAGGTTCTGAAGACCTTGGGCGCCGTGTTCGATGACGAGGGCTCCTTCGACGACGGCGCCGACGTCGTCCGCGATGTCCTCGAGGAACTTCACCTGCCTACGCACAACCTCCGCATCTACGACGGGTCGGGCTTGAGCCGCCGCAACACGGTGACCGTGCAGCTCACGGCGGAGCTCCTGGTCGCCATGCACGGGCATCCACGGTTCGAGGAGTACTACGAGTCGCTCCTGATCGCCGGCACGGACGGCGACGCCCGGCGTCTGAACACGCCCGCGGCGCGCGGCAACATCCGCACCAAGACCGGCACGTTGCGCGGCGTCTCCGCCCTGTCGGGCTACGTCACGACCGGAGACGGCGAGCTGCTCGCCTTCTCGGTGATCAGCAACGGCACGGCGCGCGGGAAGTGGGGCGCGGTGAGGGTCGAGGACGCGATCGCGGAGAGGTTGGCGGAGTACTCGGCGTGGAACCCGCCCCTGCTGCAAGGCTCCACCGGGCGCTGATACCTCCGGGCTGTGCGCCCGGTCAGTCCCGGCGGCGGCGGAGCTCGTAGAGCGCCGCCAGCACCGCCGTCGCCGCCAGCGAGGCCATGACGACCTTGGTCGTCGTATCGAGGGGCCGGTGCAGGTAGAGGTGCGCGCGGTGGCGGCTGACCCGCCCGTTCCGGACACCCTTTCCGTCGTAGTCCTCGGCGATCCCCTCGAGGCTGCGGCGAATCGCGCGCCGAAGCTTCCGGATCGCGGCCGCCTCCGAGGTCGCATAGGCGACGTAGCCGGGCAAGGCGGGAGAAGTGGCTACGAACGTACCGTCTTCCTCCTCTTCGAGAAGGATCTGATACGTCCGCTCTTCGCGGAAGTATTCCCGGAGCCTGTTCAGCATCGGGCCGAAGATAGGCACGCCGGGGCGGGAAGCCAACCCGGAGACCCTTCGCCGCTGCACCTCCGCCGCACCGATCTCGCGCCTATGGGGTATAATCGAGCACGGAGGAGGTCCCCCATCCGACCATGAGCACACGTATCTCGTACACCGGACACGCAGCCGGCGTCATCGCCCTGGCTGCGCTCGTCTTCGCCGGACCGGTCCACGCGCAGGAGAGCGCCCTCCAGAGCGCCATGCGCGCGTTTGGTCCCGACATGACCATCCCCGAGGGGGAGAACCTGTCGATTCGCGCCGACTTCAACGGCGACGACCGCGAGGACGTGGCCGCGGTCGTGCGGGGGCCCGAGCGTTCGGCGCTCGTCGTCTTCCACGCCACCGGCGACGGGTACGAGATGATGCCCCTCTACACGCGCCTTCCGTCGGGCGACGTGCAGCTCCGGGTGGTCCCCCCCGGGCGCCGCTCGGTCGTCGGAAACGCGGGGGGCGTGCAGCTCAAGAACGCCGCCGTGGAGCTCATCTTCCCGGGTCGCTCGAGCGCGATGTACGTGTGGGAGAACGGCAGGTATCAGGTGTACGGCACGGAGAGCTTCTACGCCCGATAGGGCACCCTAACCCTTTCCGTCCCGGATCAGCGGCTTCCCGGCGACCCCCGCGTCCAGCCCGAGCGCCACCTTGAGCCGGCGCCGGATCTCCTCGGCGGGATCTTCCACTTCGGGTTTCAGCTCCACCTGACCCCCCGCCATCTTCCCGTGGCCGCCGGCCGTCCCGAGCTCACCGACCACGCTGGAGATGATGCGACCGGCGTCGTGCGCCTCGTCGCGCGTCCTCAGGCTCAGGTAGAGACGATCCTTGTGGCGCCCCATGACGAGCGCGTAGTCGACGTGCTCCAGGGGGATCAGGAAGTCGGCCAGCTCGGCCACGAGGTCCGCGTTGTCGATCACCCCGATGTCGGTGACCACCGCGTCGCCGACGATCTCGCTCTCCTCGAGGGCCTTGTGGAAGACCTCGAAGTGGCTGCGCGGGATGAGCGGGTTCTCGATCCGGGTGAGGAGCGTCAGATCGGCGTGAGGGAAGATCTCGAGGTAGGCGTGGAGGTCCGCCTCGCTCGTCTCACGTTCGAGGCTGCGCGTGTCCGACTTGATCCCGATCAGGAGCGCCGTGGCCAGCCGAGTCGGAAGGTCGAGACCGGCCGCCTTCAGGTAGTAGTACATGATCGTCGACGTGGCGCCGTACTCCGTCCTGACGTCGGCGAACCGGACCCGGCTCGTCTCGGGGCGGATCGGATGATGGTCGATCGCGATCGCGATCGGCAGATCGGCGGGAATCGAGTGGTTCCCCGTCTCCGGCTGGGTGTCGATCAGGATGTGGGTGCCGTAGTCGGCAGTCTTGACCTGGGCGAGCGGGTAGAGCCGAACCCCGAGCTGCTCGACCATGGCCCGGTTGGTGGCGCGGCCGATCCGGCCGCCGTAGGCGATGATCGGCTCGACCTTGAGCCGGCGGTTCAGGAGGTGCTGGAGCGCGTAGGCGCTGGCGATCGAGTCGGGGTCGGGGTGGTCGTGGGTGTAGATGGCGACCGGCCGGTCGACGTCGACGACGCGGATCAGGCCGTCCAGCCGCTTCTGGGCCTCGCTCGCCGCCTCGGCCGGGGTGGCCCTTCGCTCCGCTTCCTTCGGGGCCTCGGGCACGGGATTCGGCTCAGCCGATCGCGTCCAGCACGCGGCGGGCGATCTCCCGAAAGCGCTGCGCCACGAGCGAGTCGGGGGCGGAGTGGACGATCGGCTCGCCGCTGTCGCCGCTCGGGGTCACCGACGGATCGAGCGGGATCGAGCCCAGGAAGGGCACGCGGAACCTCTCGGCGGTCGCGCGGCCGCCGCCCGAGCCGAACAGCGCGTGCTCGGCTCCGCAGTCCGGGCACACGAACGTCCCCATGTTCTCGATGATCCCGAGGATGGGGGCCCCGACCTTGTCGAACATGCGAAGCCCCTTCTTGGCGTCGATCAAGGCGATCTCCTGAGGCGTCGTCACGATGACGGCGCCGGTCAGAGGCACCGACTGGGTGAGGGTCAGGTGCGCGTCGCCGGTGCCCGGGGGCATGTCGACGACGAGGACGTCCAGCTCCCCCCAGTCGACCTGGCGCAGGAACTGGGTGAGCGCAGAGTGGACCATGGGGCCGCGCCAGACCATGGGCGATTCCACGTCCTGGACGAGGAAGCCCAGCGACATGAGCTGGATCCCGAAGCGCGGGATCGGCTGAATCCGCTTTTCCACCGCCGTCGGCTGCGCGCCCTGGGCGCCCATCATGGTGGGGATGGACGGGCCGTAGATGTCGGCGTCCAGGAGCCCGACCCGGCCGGCCCCGTCGGCCAGAGCCAGGGCCAGGTTGACGGCCACCGTCGACTTCCCGACCCCGCCCTTCCCGCTCGCGACGGCGACGATGTTCCGGACGCCGGGGATCGGCTCCTGGGGGGCGGGCCGCTTCGCCGGGGTTGCCCCGGACCGGGCCTTCTCCTCCAGGCGGATGGCAACCCGATCCACCCCCTCCAGATCCTCGAGCTGGCTCCGGATGTCCTTGAGAACGTCCTCGGAAAGCGGTCGCTCCGGATCGACCAGCACCTTGAACGCGATCTCGCCGCCCTGGATCTTGAGCTCCTTGATACGGCCCAGCGAGATCAGGTCCTTCGTGCTGTCCGGATCCTTGACCTTGCGAATCGTCCGGATGACGTCTTTCTCGGCGACAGTGGGCACGGAACCGGCTCCCGCGGGATCAGGTACAACGCGGCGTACGAAGCGAGAACGGGAATATAGCCCCCCAGGGGAGATGGGGCAGACGATGCGCTCGAAATCGACGCCGATGTCCCTCGGGATCACGCTGGCGGCGCACCTCCTGGTGGCGCCCTCGCAGGCCCAGGAGGCGGGGATCCCCGTCGTACGGTTCCACGTGGAAACGGCGGCCGAGCTCCTCCAGACGGCGTACCCCGAACGGTACGGGCTCGGGGGAGCTGCGCTCGAGGAGGACCTCGAGTGGGCGCGCGAACACGCCGGTTCGGTCACCGACGGGTGGGACGAGCCGGGCCCCCTCTTCCTGCAGCGACTCGAGGACCTGGCCGGGCTCGCGTGGCCGGCGCGCCAGATCGACGTCTATCTGGTCCGGGTCTGGCCGGTGGTCTCGATCGAGCACCCGCTGGTTCTCGCGCTGGACGCGATCCGGGCTCCGGGCGGGCGCGAGGTGCCGGTGCCGGAGGACGAGGACGTCCGGTCGCTCCTCCTGAACCACCAGCTCGCCCACCAACTGCTCGACGATCCCGACTTCCTGCCCGAGGGCGAGCGCGCTCCGGCGTACGAGCACCCGCTGATGTCGGAAGGCGACTTCGCCGTCGAGGCGCTCGTCAACTGGCTCGTCTACCGGACCCTCGAGGACATGTGGGGAGAGGAGCGTCTGGAGCGGGCCGCCTCGAACGAGGTCTGGCGGGCCTACAACCCGAGCCACGGCTTCGTCGTCGACGAGCTCCTGCCCCGCCACCGGCTGTCCAGGACGGCCACGCTGGCGGACTGGCTGGCGGCGAACCCCGAGGGGAGCGAGATCTTCCGCGTTCGTGAGGCGTATCTCCGCCAGGCGAACGTCCCGGTCGAAGCTCTGCCCGGGGAGCGCGAGCGGACGACCGGCAGCGAGGCCGGGATCGACCTGGGCGCGACTTACGAGGGGCGGATCTTTGTCGCCTATGTGGACGAAGGGTCCCCGGCGGCCCGGGTCGGGGTCCTCGAGGGAGACGTCGTGCGGACGATCGAGGGCCGCCCCGTCGGGAGTGACGTGGCGGCGGCCCAGGCCGCGCTGGACGCGTCCTGGCGCGACGACGCGGAGCTCAACCTGAGCGTCGAGCGGGAAGGCGAGGAGATCTTCTTCACGCTGGATTAGCGGATCGCTGGGCCCGGGACGAGCGGCTAGATTGCCGCCCGTGATGGACCCGCCCATCGAAGACACCGGCGCTGGACGCGGCCCGGGAGGGGACCCGCGCCGCCCCTATCCCGGGCTCCTGCGGACGCTCCTGCTGCTCGGCGCGGTCGTCGTCCTGGGCGGCCTGTTCTACCAGGCCACGTACTGGCTCTTCCCGGCCTGGCCCGACATCGCGCGGATGGCGGTCCCTACCCAGCTCGCGCTGGCCATCGTCACGGCATGGGCGGTGTTTCGATCGGACCGACCCTGGCGCGAGGCGCTGGGGCTCCGGGGACTCGAGGCACGGCACGTGCCCCCGCTCCTGCTCGTCCTGATCGGCGCGGTCACCGTCTTCAGCGAGATCTACGTCGTGATCCAGCGCTTCGTTCCGGTGCCCGCCGAGTTCGAGGCGATGTTGCGGGAGCTACTCGAGCTGACGAACCCGGCCGACAGCCTCGCCACCCTGATCATCGCGATCGTGATCGCTCCGGTCCTCGAGGAGGCCCTCTTCCGGGGCGTCGTCCTGAACGGGCTCGCGCGCCGCTACGGCCCGCAGTCGGCGAGCTTCTGGACGGCGGTCTTCTTCGCGGTCTTCCACCTCTACAATCCGTGGCAGGTCCTGCCGACCTTCTTCCTGGGCCTGGTGCTCGCCTGGCTGGTGCTGACGACCCGCTCCCTTTTGTCCGCGATCGTGGTCCACACGATGTTCAACGCGGCCTCCCTCACGCTGGTCCAGCTCTCGCTGGAGCGGGCTCCGGAAGGGCATCCCGTCCCTTATGTGGTGGTGGTCGTCGTGCTCGGGATGCTGGCCGGGAGCATGGCGCTGCTGACGGGGATGGCGTGGCTGGAGAAGCAGACCGGCGGTGGCTGGTTCGCGCTCCCGCCGGTCGTCCGGCCGACCAGCGGGGGTCCGTCCGCCGACGCCCTCCCCGACTCGGGAAGCGGCACCGCCGCCGGGCCTACGGCGTTCCGCCGCTAGCAGAATGCCCGGGAGGCCGGGGATCCGCGAGCCCGGCCCGGTGGGCCCTCCGGAAGACCTCCAGGTCCTCCTCCTCCCAGGCGATCATGCCCAGGCGGCGCTCCTTCTCGAGCGAGCGGACCAGCCGGGCGACGTTCCGCTCGGCGGCGTCCGAAGAGCGCGGCCCGATCTTGGCCCGGTCGAGGTCCAGGAGCCAGCCCCGCCAGCCGGAGTCGGCGGGCTGGACGAACAGGTTCCCCACGTTGAGATCGGGGTGGTCCAGCCCCACCCGGTGCGCGCGTCCGACCTCGCGGCCGGCCGCCTCCAGCCCCGCCCGGCGCGCCGCCAGCGGGTACACATGGGGGACGAGGAGGGCGCGCAGGTCGTGACCGGGCTCGATCCACTCGGTGGCCAGATCTCCCCGGTAGCCGGGGCGGGCCGGGATCACGAGCGCGGCCAGGACCTCCGGCGTGGAGATGCCCTCGGCGCGGAGCCGGGCGCTCACGGCGAGCTCGCGGAACGGGCGCGGCGGGTGGTCCAGGTAGCGGTCGCCCA
>DASRVA010000167.1:0-3943 GCA_035687745.1 Gemmatimonadota bacterium | reverse complement strand
GGCGGCGAGCGCACTTCTGGCGGCCCAGGGGGCGTTCCGGCCGCTGGCGGTTCGCGCGCCCGACGGCCGTGCGGTCGTCTTCCACCACGTGGCACGTGACTCGGGCGCCGCGGTGGCGCTCGCCCGGATCGCCGCCGGGCACCTCCCCCCGCCCCTGGCCGGTGCCGAGCTTCCGCCGGATTCGATCGACGTCGTTCTGGCCCCGGGGGAGAGAGGGTTCCGGGAGCTGACCGGTGGCCGGGTCCCTGACTGGGGCTTGGCCGTCGCCTTTCCCGATCTCCGCCGGGTGGTCCTCAGGTCGCCCCGCCTGACCGGCTCCGAGGACGTCGACCCGGGGATCGTGCTTCGCCACGAGCTCAACCACGTCTACCTGGCGCTCGGAGCCGGCGGGAGCTCGGCGACCCCGCGCTGGTTCAACGAGGGCTTCGCCGCCCTCTACGCCGGCGAATGGCGGTGGGTCGACCCCGTGCGCCTGGCCTGGGGAAGGGTCAGCGGCGGGCTTACGCCTCTTGCCGGGCTCGAGCGGTCGTTCCCCCCGACGCCCGCCCCCGGGCTCGCCTACGTCCAGAGCATGGCCGCCGTGCGGAACCTCCAGCGGCGGGGGGGTGATCGCGGGGTCGGGCTCCTGCTGGAGCGCCTGCGCGGGGGGGCGACCTTCGACGCGGCGCTCCGGCAGACCTACGGCCTCACCCTGAGCGAGTTCTACGGGGACTGGGAAGAGGAGATGGGGCGCGAGTTCGGCTGGGCGGTCGTCCTGACCGACGAGCGGGGCCTGTGGATCGGGGCCGCGCTCCTCGTCCTCTTCGGATGGCAGGTCCGACGCCGGGCGCTCAAGCGGGAGATCGAGCGCCGCCGGGCACGCGAGGACGCGGCCTTGGGGCCGCCCGGCGACCACTCGCTGGGCGTCGAGGAGTGGGAGCGCACGTGGGAGCACGAGGACGACGCCTGGCGGGGGGAGGAGTGAGGCCGGCCGTGCGATCTCGCGCTACCTCACTCAGCGCCGTGCTCAATTCGACTTGCCCTTCGACGTTGGGGTCCTCCCCTCGAGCCGTGTTCCATTCCATTTGAACTCCAATGGATTTGAACACGAGTTCGTGGTCCACCGTGCGGGCCGTCGCTGCCAATGAATTTGAACAGTGGCTCCACCAAAGCGTCGCCGGCAAACCTGCGCCGACCTTGCAGGCCCCGTTATCTTTCGTGCCGGAGGGGTGGCCGAGCCAGGTTGAAGGCGCCGGTCTTGAAAACCGGAATGGGGTGAAAGCCCCATCGTGGGTTCGAATCCCACCCCCTCCGCCATTTTTTGACATCCCGGCCGCGAGCGAGGTAGTTTTGCCGCTCCCTGGACGGCTCGGGACGCCATGCGAAAAAGAGTTCCCGCGGAGAGGTGGCCGAGTGGTCGAAGGCGGCACCCTGCTAAGGTGTTATACGGGTAATCCCCGTATCGAGGGTTCGAATCCCTCCCTCTCCGCCATTATCTACACGGCCGCTGAAAATGCCCAAGGATTGGGCATTTTGAGCGGCCTCGATGGTTTGTAGATCCCGCCGGTACCTGCCCGGAAGGGTATCTTAGGAGCAGATCTCCTCGATCTCGGCGCGGGCGTCGTGGACGGCGCAGCACATCGTCCACAGGTCGCGCTGCTCGGTGGGAGAGAGCCGTCCCTCGAAGTAGGCGACGTAGGCGGCGGGGAAGCAGTCGTCCATGACGGCGAAGATCTCGTCCGCGGGGTGGCTTTCGAGCTCCGGGTAGGGGAGGTCGGGCGGCTCGAGCTTGTCGGGGGCGTCCACCTGCTCGTGCCGGCGGTCGCGCTCGCGAGCGCTCTTCCAGATCAGGAGCGTCAGGATCGCCGTGCAAGCCAGCCCGTGGAGGGCGAGCAGGGCGAAGACGAAGAGCTCGATCACGGGCCCAATATCCTACGCCGGAGCGAGGCGGGCAACGAATGAGCGAAACCCCGACCCAGCGGCCGATCCGTGTGCGGTTCGCGCCGAGCCCGACCGGGTTCCTGCACGTCGGGGGGGCGCGGACGGCGCTCTTCAACTGGCTGTGGGCCAGACACACGGGCGGGACCCTGGTCCTCCGGATCGAGGACACGGATCTCGAGCGCTCGACGGAGGAGATGATCGACGCCATCCTGGACGGCCTGGACTGGCTCGGGATCGACTGGGACGAGGGCCCCCACTTCCAGTCGCGACTCCGCGAACGCCATCAGGCGGCCGCGTTCGCTCTGCTGGAGACCGGACATGCCTACGCCTGCTTCTGCACGCCGGAGGAGCTGGCGGCGGAGCGCGAGGCGGCGATCGCACGCAAGGAGTCGTACGTCTACAGCGGCCGCTGCCGCGCGCTTGATCCGGACGCCGCCCGCGCCCGCGTGGATGCCGGCGAGCCGCACACGATCCGCTTCCGGGTGCCGGCCGGCGAGACCGTGTGGGACGACGTCGTCCACGGACCGACCCGGTTCGGCAACGAGACGATCGGCGACTTCATCGTCCTGCGCTCCGACGGCGCCCCGGTCTACAACCTCGCGGTCACCGTAGACGACCGTGACATGGGGATCACCCACGTGATCCGCGGTGACGATCACATCTCGAACACTCCCAAGCAGATCCTCCTGTACCGGGCGCTGGAAGCGCCGGTGCCGGTCTTCGGCCACGTCCCCCTCATCCTGGGGCCGGACAAGCGGAAGCTCTCCAAGCGCCACGGCGCCGTGGCGGTGACCGCCTATCGCGAGCAAGGGTATCTGCCGGACGCCTTCATCAACTTCCTGGCGCTGCTGGGATGGTCGCCGGGCGACGACCGGGAGGTGCTCTCGCGCGATGAGCTCGTCCAGCTCTTCGACCTCGATCGGATCACGGGGAAGAGCGCCATCTTCGATGTCCAGAAGCTCGAGTGGCTGAACGGCCAGCACCTGGGCCGGATCCCGGGCGGAGAGCTGGCCGTCGTGGCGAAGCCGTGGCTCGTTCGGGCGGGGATCGAGGAGGCCGCGCTGGACGCGCGGCCCGAGTGGCTCGGCGACGTGCTCGACCTGGTCAAGGCCCGCTCGCGGACCCTCATCGACCTGGCGGCCCAGGCCCGGCCCTTCTTTCCCGGTCCGGTCGAGTACCGTGAGGACGCGGTCGAGAAGTTCTGGAAGGATCCGGCGGCCGCTCACGAGGGGCTCGGAGTCGCCGCCGAGTTCGTCGAGGGGTGGCTGGAGCTGGACGACCTGGAAGCGACGGAGGCGGCCTTCCGGGCCCACTGCGAGGCGCGCGGGGCGCGGGCGGGGAAGGTCATGCAGGCCCTCCGGGTCGCGCTCACGGGCGAGCGGGTGAGCCCGGGGATCTTCGAGACGATGTCGGCCATGGGCCGCCCTCTCGTCCTGGAGCGGATCGCGGCGGCCCGTGAGCACCTGGCGGCCGGGATCGCCGCCGACCCGTCGCGATGATGAGCGCGGCGCGTAGGACCGCGCGGCTGGCCGAGCTGGATTCGCGTCCCGAGCTCCTGGACGGCCGGGTGCCGGAGGTCCGGGCGCGGATCGCCGAGTCGCTGGCGTCGGCCGGGGAGCCCGGCTACCGGGCCGACCAGATCCTGCACGCGGTCTACGCGCGCCGCGTGGCGTCGTGGGACGACGTGACCACGCTGCCCAGGGCGCTCCGCGAACGGCTGGGCGCGGCCTTCCGCTTCCCCTCGCTCGCCCTCGAGGAGGAGCGAACGTCGGCGGACGGGACCGTAAAGGTCCTGTGGCGTCTCCTGGACGGCGAGGCGGTCGAGTCGGTCCTGATCCCGACCCGCTCGCGCGACACCCTCTGCATCTCGAGCCAGGCGGGCTGCGCCCTGGCGTGCACGTTCTGCGCGACCGGGAAGCTCGGCTGGCGGCGCGACCTGACGGCAGGCGAGATCGTCGACCAGGCGCGCCGGCTCCTCGGACGGCGGGACGGCGAGGACCATGGCGCGAACGTCGTCTTCATG
>DASRVA010000166.1:0-3341 GCA_035687745.1 Gemmatimonadota bacterium | reverse complement strand
GTCGCGCCCGTTCGACGAGCGGCGGAGTGCGCAGCGGGAGCGGCTCGACCTGCCGCCCCTGCCGACGACCGTGATCGGCTCCTTTCCGCAGACGCCCGAGGTCCGGAAGCGCCGCCGGGACTACCTGCGCGGCGAGGTCGGCCGCGAGGCTTACGAGGAGTTCCTGAGGTCGGAGCTCGCCAAGGCCATCCGGCTCCAGGAGGACATCGGGATCGACGTCGTGGTCCACGGGGAGTTCGAGCGCAATGACATGGTCGAGTACTTCGGCGAGCGGCTCGAAGGGTACGCCTTCACGCGGCACGGCTGGGTCCAGTCCTACGGCTCGCGATACGTGAAGCCGCCCCTCCTCTACGGCGACATCCGGCGCGAGCGGCCGATCACCGTGGAGTGGTGGAAGTACGCGCAGTCGTGCACGGACCGGCCCGTGAAGGGGATGCTGACGGGCCCCGTGACCATGCTCCAGTGGTCGTTCGTGAGGGACGATCAGCCGCGATCGGAGACGTGCCTGCAGCTCGCCCTCGCGGTCGGGGACGAGGTCAAGGACCTGGAGGCGGCCGGCGCGCCGGTCATCCAGGTCGACGAGCCCGCCCTTCGGGAGGGGCTTCCACTCCGGCGCTCCGAGTGGGATGCCTACCTGGCGTGGGCGATCGCGGCCTTCCGCGTGACGACGGCGGGCGTCGGACCTGCGACCCAGATCCACACCCACATGTGCTATTCGGAGTTCAACGACATCATCGAGCACATCGCGGCGATGGACGCCGACGTGCTGCTGATCGAGAACGCCCGCTCGGATGCCGAGCTCCTCGAAGTGTTCCGCGAGTTCGATTACGACCACGACATCGGCCCTGGCGTCTACGACATCCACTCGCCGAGGATTCCGTCCGTGGAGGAGATGGCTGCCAGGATCCGCGCTTCGGCCGAGGTCATCCCGCTCGACCGGTTGTGGGTGAACCCCGACTGCGGGCTGAAGACCCGCCGCTACGAGGAGGTCGTCCCCGCGCTCGAGAACATGGTGGCCGCCGCGGCGGCCGTTCGGGAGGAGGAGGGAGCGACCGTATGAAGCGCCGCTGGACCGCCCCCCTGCTGGTCGCGCTGGTGCTGGGGTGCGGCGCCGACGCGGGATCGGACGATGGGGCCGCCCCCGACGATGCGGTCGCCGAGGACCTGCCGCCCTCGATCCCCGCGCCGGAGGTGGAGGCGGGGATCCTGATCGCGACCCCCGAGCGGGTGCGCGAATGGCAGCAGGACTCCGTCCCCTTCATTCTCGTCGACGCCCGCGACTCGGTGCAGTACGCGCAGGAGCACATCCCGGGCGCCGTTCAGATATCGTACGTGAACATCCGTCCCGGCGCCCGGCTCCCGCCGCGGGACGCCCGGATCGTCGTTTACTGCTCGGACTCCGATTGCCCGATCTCCCAGTACGCCCACGACGCTCTTACCCAGCTGGGCTACCGGGAGGTTTACGACATGCGGGCCGGTCTTCAGGGATGGAAGGAGGCCGGCTACCCGACCGAGATCGGCGCGTCCACGGGTGGGGCCGCCGGCGACACGACGGAGACGTCGTAGCGATCCCCACCTCCTGTCCGGCCGCAGGTCGGCAACCCGGACCACCCCCGAACGGTTTTCCCGCTGGATGATCACCCACAGGTCCCGTCTATGGATCGCGATCGCGGCCGTCGTCGCGTCGGCGTCCGAACCGCCTCGGGCGACCGCCCAGGAGGCGGGCCCGTGGTTCGAGCGGGGCCGTGCGGCGCTGGCCTCCGGGGACGCCTGGGATGCGCGCGGCCACTTCGAGCGCGCGCTCAAGGAGGGGTACCCTCGGGGTGCCGGCAACCGCGCCCTCGTCGACGCCTGGCTCGCCCTCGACCATCGCCTCTTCGACGCTCGGGACGCGCTCGAGCGCGCGCTGGATGCGGAACCCGACAGCACGGCGTGGTGGTACCTGCTGGCCGACATCAACCTGCGCCTGGACGGTGGCGACGCGGACCCTCGCGCCCGAGCCGCCTTCCACGAAGTGTTCCGCCGCGATCCCGGCTACCGGGACGCGTGGAGTCGGTGGAGCCGCATGTCGTGGGAGCCGGACGACCTGGCCGAGACGGCGGCGATCCTGGGGGGCCATCTGGACGCCGCCTACGATCCCGAGCTCGGGCTCAAGCGGATCGACGTCCTGTACGACGCGGGGGACTACGACGGAGCGGCGGCCGAGGTCGCCCGGTTCCGGCGCCAGACGGGCGCCATGTCGGGCGATCCGCGGCTGGCCTACTACGTGGGGGTGCTCGACGCGGCCCGAGGGGAGGAGGTCGCGGGGGCCGAAGCCTACTTCGAGGGTCTCCGCGGGGCCGAAACGGAAGCCACGCTGGCTCTCTTCTACGAGGATGTCGAGCCCGTCCTGGCTCTGGCGGAGCGTGAGTCGTGGCGCGGCCGGACGACCGGCGGGAAGCGCGACTTCCTGCTCGCGTGGTGGAACGCGCGCGATCCCAGGCCCCTGTCGGCGGGTCATGCCCGGTGGGCCGAGCAGCAGCGCCGGATCCGGGTCGCCCGCGACGTCTACCGGTGGCGTCGACCGCTCGACAAGGAGCGGCTGATCGCGTTGGAAGGCCGGGACAGCGGGCTCCCGGCGGTCGAGATCCGCTTGGACGGCCGGCCGCTCGAGGACCGCGGGGCGGTCTACCTGCGTCATGGCGAACCGGACGACCGTCAGGGGTCCGGCAGCGACGAGTGCGGTTTCTGGTACTACCATCGGGACGAGCTGCCGGGGGACGGGGAGATCGGCGTCAACTTCGGTCGCGGCGCCGGGCTGATGACGTTCTCCCGCGGGCAGTTCTTCTCCAACGCCTGCAACTTCACCACGCTGCCGACCACGCCGAGGGCGCTGGAGCACTTCGATGTCTGGTCGCAGGCCGACGTCGGCCAGGCCCAGGGGGAGGCCCTGGAGGACCTCGAGGTGGCGCTCACGACCGACAGCTACGTCGAGGAGACCGGGAACGCGACCCAGGTCCACGTCCAGCCGGCCGCCTTCGCCGACGGCGACGGCGGGACCGAGGAGACGTTCTACGTCGGCTTCGACGACGGGGAAGCCGACACCCATCGGGTCGGTGTCGTCATCTACGACGCCGACTGGAACGAGGTCGGTCGCGGGGTCGTAGACCCGGCGCCGGACCCGGCCGTCCGGGACCCCGGGACGGGACGCCGGCTGGAGATCCTCCGGATTCCCGTCGGGCGTGGCCCGTCGAGCTACCGGTACGCCGTCCAGGTCGAGGCGACGGGGAGCGGCCGAACGGGCGCGGCCAGGGGCGTGATCGAGGTGCCCCGGTTGGCCGGGCCGGAGCTCGCGCTCTCGG